>JAAZAC010000252.1 GCA_012514545.1 Actinomycetales bacterium
AGCCGGTCGAGCAGGTCGTCGTCGTCGTCGATCGCGCGGGCCATCGCCACGTCGCGGCTCTCGAGGACCGCGGTGACCTCGCCGGCGATGCGCACCGCGCCGTCGTGCAGCCGCCGGAAGAGGTCGTGCAGCGCCGCGGGCACGGTGGGGCTCGGGTAGCGCAGGCGGGCGATCTCGGCGAGGTGCCGCGCCAGGTCGCCCATGCGCTCGAGGCTCGCGCTCATGCGCAGCGCGGCGACGATCGTGCGCAGGTCGCTCGCGACCGGCTGCTGCTGCGCGATGAGCAGCACGCACCGCTCGTCGAGGTCCTTCTCCATCGCGTCGATCGCGTGGTCGGCCGCGATGACCTGCTCGGCGAGCGCGAGGTCGGCCGTGAGCAGGGCGGTGCCGGCGTCGTCGATCGCCGTCCCGACGAGGCGGCTCATGGCCACGAGGTCCTGGCCGAGCGCCTCCAGCTCGGCCGTGAACAGCTGCCGCATCTCGTCCTCTCGTCGGGGCGCACCCAGCCTGGCACGGTTCGGTGAACGGACTCCGACGGCCCGGTGAACTCTCGGGGACGGTATCGCCGCGCCGCGGTACCCGCCCCGCACGGTGCGCGGCGGCCCACCTAGGCTGGCCGTGTGATCGACGGGCTCGCGCTGCTCGGGGCCGGTGTCCTCGGGCTCTTCGTCGGGCTCGCCGCGGGGCTGGCCTTCCGCCTCAGCGAGCGCGAGCAGCGCGGCGTGCCCGCGCCCGAGCCCGCCGAGCTCGCCGAGGACGTGACGGCGCTGCTCGCCGTGCTGCCGTTCGGCGCCGTCGTCACGACGCCGGACCTGCGGGTCCTGCGGGCGAGCGCGGCCGCGCGGGCCCACCACCTCATCCGCGGGGACCGCGTGGTCCAGCCCGTGGCCCGCGGCCTCCTCGCCGACGCGGCCGCCGACGGCGCCACCCACGTCGTCGAGATCGACCTGCCGGCCCCGGCGATCGGCCGCGGCCCGGTGCCCCTGCGGCTGCACGCGATGCCGCTGGGCGCCCGCCACCTCCTGCTCCTCGCGGAGGACCGCACCGAGGCCCGCCGGGTCGAGGCCGCGCGCCGCGACTTCGTCGTCAACGCGTCGCACGAGCTGAAGACCCCGGTCGGCGCGATCGCGCTGCTCGGCGAGGCGGTCGGCGAGGCCGCGGGCGACCCCGAGGCGGTCGTCCGGTTCGCCGAGCGCATCCAGGTGGAGGCGCAGCGCCTGACGGAGCTGGTCGGCGACATCCTCGAGCTCTCCCGGGTGCAGTCCGAGGGCGCGGTCACGGCGGCGGAGGAGGTCGACGTCGCGGGCGTCGTCGCCGAGGCCGTGGACCGCACCCGCACGACCGCCGACGCGCGGGGGATCGCGCTCGAGTCGAGCGGGTCGGGCGCCGTCGTGCTGGGCGACCACGCGATGCTCGTCACCGCGGTGCGCAACCTGCTCGACAACGCGGTCACGTACTCCGACCCGGGCACGCGCGTCGCCGTGGCGACGACCCCGCGGCCGGAGGAGGGCGTCGTCGAGATCGCGGTCGTGGACCAGGGGATCGGGATCCCGCCGGAGGCCCAGCCGCGCCTGTTCGAGCGCTTCTACCGCGTGGACCCCGCCCGCGCCCGCGACACGGGCGGCACCGGGCTGGGGCTCAGCATCGTCAAGCACGTCGTGGCGGACCACGGCGGCGAGGTGCGGGTGTGGTCCGAGCCGGGCCGCGGCTCGACGTTCACGGTCCGCCTGCCGCTGCCGCCGCCCGAGGAGGAAGGTGACGCATGACCCGCATCCTGCTGGTCGAGGACGAGCAGTCCTACCGGGAGCCCCTGGCCTACCTGCTGCGGCGCGAGGGGTACGACGTCGTGGAGGCCGCGGCGGGCGACGTCGCCCTCGAGCGGTTCGCGGACGGCGGGGCCGACCTCGTCCTGCTCGACCTCATGCTGCCCGGCATGAGCGGCACCGAGGTGTGCCGCGAGCTGCGCCGGCGGAGCGACGTCCCGGTGATCATGCTCACGGCCAAGGACAGCGAGATCGACAAGGTGGTCGGCCTGGAGATCGGCGCCGACGACTACGTGACCAAGCCGTACTCCTCGCGCGAGCTGCTGGCCCGGATCGGCGCGGTGCTGCGCCGGCGCACCGCGGCGCCGGTCGTCGAGCCGGACGTCCTCGCGGCCGGGCCGGTGCGCCTCGACCCGGACCGCCACGTCGTCGAGGTCGACGGGGTCGAGACCGCGTTCCCGCTCAAGGAGTTCGAGCTGCTCGAGCTCTTCCTGCGCAACGCCGGGCGTGTGCTCACCCGCGGGCAGCTCATCGACCGCGTGTGGGGCGCGGACTACGTCGGCGACACCAAGACGCTCGACGTCCACGTCAAGCGGATCCGGGCCAAGATCGAGCCCGACCCGGCGCACCCGGTGCACCTCGTCACGGTGCGCGGGCTCGGCTACAGGTTCGCCGACGACTGAGTCGTCACCGGACGTTCACCGAGGCTTCGGCTCCCGACGGCGGGCCGGTCACCCGCCGTGCCTAGCGTCGCCGACGCCGCCGCGCACCGCGGCGGACCGACGCGAACCGAACGGAGCACCGTGAAGCCTCACCGTGGACAGCTCGGGCCAGCCGCCCTCGTCGGCGCGCTCGCCCTCACCCTGGCCGCCTGCGGCACCGACGCCCCCGCCGCGGGGCCCGACGCCGAGGCGGGCCGGGCGGGCGAGACCGCCCTGAGCGGGGCCCTCGTCGGCGCGGGCGCGAGCTCGCAGGAGTCGGCGATGCAGGCGTGGATCGCCGGCTTCCAGGCCGCGCACCCGGACGTCACCGTCGCCTACGATCCCGTCGGGTCCGGCGGCGGGCGCACGCAGTTCGTCGAGGGCGGCACGGACTTCGGCGGGACCGACGCGGCGCTCGACGAGGAGGAGTGGGCGGCCGCCGAGGCGCGCTGTGCCCCGGGCATCCCGCTCGAGGTGCCGCTCTACGTCTCGCCGATCGCCGTGGCCTTCAACCTGCCGGGCATCGACTCCCTGACCATGTCCCCGGAGACGATCGCGGGGATCTTCGGCGGGCGGATCACCGCGTGGGACGCGCCGGAGATCGCCGAGGCGAACCCGGGCGTCGACCTGCCCGCGCTGCCGATCACGCCCGTGCACCGGTCCGACGAGTCGGGCACGACGGAGAACTTCACCGAGTACCTGGCCGCCGCGGCGGGCGACGCGTGGCCGCACGAGCCGAGCGGGACGTGGCCGCTGGCGGGCGGGCAGTCCGCGCAGGGGACGTCCGGCGTCGTGCAGACGGTGCAGGCCGCGGAGGGCGCGATCACCTACGCCGACGCGTCCAAGGTCGGCGGCCTCGGCACCGTCGCCGTGCTGGTGGGCGGCGCCGCCGTGCCGTACTCGCCCGAGGCCGCGGCCGCCGTCGTCGACGCCTCCCCGCTCGCGGAGGGTCGCGGCGAGGGGAGCCTGGTCCGCGACCTCGAGCGGGACACGACGGCGTCGGGCGCGTACCCGATCGTCCTCGTCTCCTACACGCTCGCCTGCACCGCCTACGAGGACCCGGCCACCGCCGCGCTCGTCCGGGAGTTCCTCACCTACGCCGCGAGCGAGGAGGGGCAGCGCGCCGCCGCGGACGCCGCGGGCTCCGCGCCGATCTCGGACGGGATGCGCGCGGACGTCATGGCCCTCGTCGAGCGCATCTCCTGAGCGCCACGGGGGCGCCACGGGGGCGCCACGAGGGCGCCACGAGGGCGCCACGGGGGCGCCCGGTGCCCGCGGCGCAAGAGTTCGCCGCGGGTTCACCGGGCGTTCACCCGCCGTCGGGGCGGGCGTACCGGGCGTCCCTAGCGTCGGGACCGAGGGACCCACAGGCACGATCGGAGGACCGTGGCACGACGCCGTACGGCGCTCGCCCTCGCGCTCGTCCTCGTGGCGACCGCGACGGCCTGCGGGTCGGACGACCCGCTCACGCACCCCTGGCGCCCCGGGGGCGCGGGGACCCCCGTGCCGGCGACGCGCACCGCGCCGCCCGGCGACGCGACGGGGGCGCTCGCGGGCGCGGGCGCGAGCTCGCAGGAGTCGGCGATGCAGGCGTGGATCGCGGGCTTCCAGGCCGCCAACCCGGGCGCGACGGTCTCGTACGACCCGATCGGCTCGGGCGGCGGCCGCACCCAGTTCCTCGAGGGCGCGGTCGACCTGGCCGGCACCGACACCCCGCTCGACGCGGACGAGCTCGCCGCGGCGCGGGCCCGGTGCGCCCCGGGCGAGGTCGTCGAGCTGCCCCTGTACGCCTCGCCGATCGCCGTCGTGCTCCGGCTCGAGGGGATCGAGCGCCTCGCCCTGTCGCCCGCGACGCTCGCGGGCGTGTTCGCCGGCACCGTGACGCGCTGGGACGCGCCCGAGATCGCGGCGGACAACCCCGGCGTCGCGCTGCCCGACCTGCCGATCACGCCCGTGCACCGCTCCGACGAGTCGGGCACGACCGAGACCTTCACCGCCTACCTCGCGGGCGCCGCCCCGGCCGCCTGGCCGTTCGCGCCGAGCGGGACGTGGCCGCTGGCGGGCGGGCAGTCCGCGCAGGGCACGTCCGGCGTCGTGCAGACCGTCGCCGACGGCGAGGGCACCATCGGCTACGCGGACGCGTCCAAGGCGGGCGGCCTCGGCACCGTCGCGCTGCGGATGGGCGACGCGGCGGTCCCCGCGTCGCCCGAGGCCGCCGCGGCGCTCGTCGCGGCGTCCCCGGTGGTGCCGGACCGCGGCCCGACCTCGCTCGTCCTCGAGCTCGACCGTGCGGCGGCCGACGGCTACCCGCTGGTGCTGGTCTCGTACGTCCTCGCCTGCACGGCCTACGACGACGCCGCGACCACCGACCTCGTGGCCGCGTTCCTCGCGTACGTGGCGAGCGAGGCGGGGCAGGAGGCGGCGGCGCAGGCCGCGGGCGTGGCGCCCCTGGCGCCGGGGCTGCGCGCGCGGGTGCTCGACGCCGTCGCCCGCGTGGGGGAGCGGACGTGAGCGCGGTCGCGGGCCGGGGGGCCGCGCAGGGCGTGGCGGGCGGCGCGACCACGACGCTGCGCCGCACGCGGCGGGCCGACCTCGGCGGCCGGGCGTTCCGCGGGCTCGCGGTCGGCTCGGGCGCGCTCATCCTCGCGATGCTCGCCGCCGTCGCCGGCTTCCTGCTCCTCGAGGCGGCGCCCGCGCTGACGGCGAGCCCGGCCGAGCTCGCCGCGCTGAGCTGGATGCCCGACGACGGCTCGCTGTGGCGCTACGTCGGGCCCCTCGCGTTCGGCACGGTGCTCGCGGCCGTGCTCGCGCTCGGGCTCGCGGTGCCGGTGTCGGTCGGCATCGCGCTGTTCATCTCGCACTACGCGCCGCGCCGGCTCGCGGACGTCCTCGGCTCGCTCGTCGACCTGCTCGCGGCGATCCCGAGCGTCGTCTACGGCCTGTGGGGCGCGCTGTGGCTCGCGCCGCGCCTCCAGGGCCCCTGGGCGTGGCTCGCCGACCACCTGGGGTTCGTGCCCCTGTTCGCAGGGCCCGCGAGCACGCCGCCGCGCGTGATGGCGACGGTCGGCGTCGTGCTCGCCGTGATGGTCCTGCCCATCGTCACCGCGGTCTCGCGCGAGGTGTTCCTCGCGACGCCGCGCCTGCACGAGGAGGCCGCGCTCGCGCTCGGCGCGACGCGGTGGGAGATGGTGCGGATGGCGGTGCTGCCGTTCGGGCGGTCCGGCGTCGTCAGCGCCGCGATGCTCGGCCTCGGGCGCGCCCTCGGCGAGACCATGGCCGTGCTCATGATCCTCGGGCCCGGCCTGACGTACAGCCTCGCCCTGCTCCAGGTCGGGCGGCACCAGACGATCGCCGCGAACGTCGCGCTGCAGTTCCCCGAGGCGAACGCGCTGGGCGTGAGCGCGCTGATCGCCACGGGGCTGGTGCTGTTCGTCATCACACTGGCCGTGAACTCCGCCGCACGCTGGGTGGTCGCGCGCCGCGCCGTCGGGGGGGCCCGCTGATGGCCGCGACGCCCGGTCTCGCCGAGGCGGCGGGGCGCGCGGTCGCCCCGGTCCGCCCGGGCCCGACGACGTGGGAGCTGCTCACCCGGCCCGACCGGCGCCGTCGCGCCGTCGACCGCGCGATGCGCGTCGTCGTCACGGGGGCGTTCGCGGTGGCCATGGTGCCGCTCGTCTCGCTGGTGTGGATCGTCGTCGCGCGGGGCGCGGAGCGGCTCAGCCCGTACTTCCTGGCGGTGTCGATGCGCGGCGTGCACGGCGGCATGGACGCCGGCGGCATCCACCACGCGATCGTCGGGACGCTCCTCGTCACCGGGGCGGCCGCGCTCGTCGCGGTGCCCGTCGGGGTGCTGGCCGCCGTCCACCTCGTCGAGTACGGGCGCGGCCCGCTCGCGCGCGCCGTGACCTTCTTCGTCGACGTGATGACCGGCATCCCGTCGATCGTCGCGGGCCTGTTCGCCTACGCGCTGTTCGCGCTGCTGCTCGGCCCGGGCGTGCGGATGGGGGCGGTCGGCGCCGTCGCGCTGGCGGTGCTCATGATCCCCGTGGTCGTCCGGTCGACCGAGGAGATGCTCCGCCTCGTCCCGCACGAGCTGCGCGAGGCCGCCCTCGCGCTCGGCGTGCCGCACTGGCGCATGGTGGTCAAGGTCGTGCTGCGCACCGCGGCGGGCGGGATCGTCACCGGCGTCATGCTCGCCGTGGCCCGCGTCGTCGGCGAGACGGCGCCGCTGCTCGTCACGGTCGGCGTCGTCGACTCGATCAACCGCGACCTGTTCGAGGGCCGGATGATGACGCTGCCGGTCTTCATCTTCCGGCAGTACTCGCAGGGCCTGGTGCCCTGCCGCCCGGACCAGCTCGACTGCGTCCCGACCGTCAACCTCGACCGGGCCTGGGCCGCGGCCCTCGTGCTCGTCGTCCTCGTCCTGCTGCTCAACCTGCTGGCGCGCCTGGTCGCGCGTCGCTTCGCCCCGGCCGCCGGCCGCTGAGGAGGGACCCATGGCCCAGCGCATCGAGGTGAAGGGCCTCGACGTCTACTACGGCTCGTTCCGCGCCGTCGCCGACGTCTCGATGGTCATCGAGCCGCGGTCGGTCACCGCGCTCATCGGGCCGTCCGGCTGCGGCAAGTCCACGTTCCTGCGCACGCTCAACCGGATGCACGAGGTGGTCCCGGGCGCGCGCGTGGACGGCACGGTGCTCGTCGACGGCGTGGACCTGTACGACCCCGCGGTGGACCCGGTCGCGGTGCGCCGCCAGATCGGCATGGTCTTCCAGCGGCCCAACCCGTTCCCGACGATGTCGATCGCGGAGAACGTGCTCGCGGGCGTGCGGCTCAACGACCGGCGGATCTCCAAGGCCGACGCTGCCGACCTCGTCGAGCGGTCGCTGCGGGCGGCGAACCTGTGGAAGGAGGTCAAGGACCGCCTCGACCGGCCGGGCGCCTCCCTGTCGGGCGGTCAGCAGCAGCGCCTGTGCATCGCGCGGGCGATCGCCGTGCAGCCGCAGGTCCTGCTCATGGACGAGCCGGCGTCGGCGCTCGACCCGATCTCGACGCTGGCGATCGAGGACCTCATCGCCCAGCTCAAGGACGAGTACACGATCGTCATCGTCACGCACAACATGCAGCAGGCCGCGCGGGTGAGCGACCGGACCGCGTTCTTCAACGTCGCGGAGGCGGGGGAGCCCGGCCGGCTCGTCGAGATCGACGACACGAGCGTCGTCTTCTCCACGCCCCGCCACAAGGCGACCGAGGACTACATCTCGGGCCGGTTCGGCTGACCGCCCCGGGCCCCTCGCGGGCGCCCTCGCGGGGCCCGCCGGGCGCCGTCGGGCGCGCGCGCGTGCCCGCGCACAGCCCTGACCAGGGCAAACGGTCATGGAACCCGAGAGGGGGTGGTCAGGAGCGTGATAAGATGGGCATCCGCGAAAGGGGACGCCTCCACATGACTTTCACCGTAGGCGAGACTGTCGTCTATCCGCACCACGGCGCAGCGCTCATCGAGGAGATCAAGACCCGCACGATCCGCGGCGAGGACAAGGTCTATCTCAAGCTCAAGGTGGCCCAGGGCGACCTGACGATCGAGGTCCCCGCGGAGAACGTCGACCTCGTCGGCGTGCGCGACGTGGTCGGGGCCGAGGGGCTGGAGCGGGTCTTCGACGTCCTGCGTGCGCCCTACACCGAGGAGCCGACCAACTGGTCGCGCCGCTACAAGGCCAACCTCGAGAAGCTCGCGTCGGGCGACGTCATCAAGGTCGCCGAGGTCGTGCGCGACCTGTCGCGCCGCGACGCCGACCGCGGCCTCTCCGCCGGCGAGAAGCGGATGCTGGCCAAGGCGCGCCAGATCCTCGTCTCGGAGCTCGCGCTCGCCGAGCACACCGAGGAGGAGAAGGCCGAGGCCATCCTCGACGAGGTGCTCGCCTCCTGACGCGGGCGAGCCACCGCCGCCGTGCGCGCCGTCGCGATCCTCACCGCGGCCGGTGAGGGTGCGCGGCTGGGCCACGCGCGGCCGAAGGCGCTCGTCCCGCTGGCCGGGGTGCCGCTCGTCGCGCGCGCCGCGGCCGCGCTGACCTCCGCCGGGGTCGTCGGCCGCATCGTGGCGACGGCGCCGCCCGACGCCCTGGCCGACGTCGCCGCCGCCCTGGCGGGCGTGCCGGACCTCGAGGTCGTCGCGGGCGGGGGCACGCGCCAGGCGTCGGTGGCGGCCGCGCTCGCGCGCCTGGCCGACGAGCCCGGCGACACCGTTGTCCTCGTGCACGACGCCGCGCGGCCCCTCGTGCCCGCCGAGGTCGTCCGGCGCGTGGCGGACGCCGTCGGGCCCCACCGGCCCGCGGTGGTGCCGGCCGTGCCCGTCGCCGACACCGTCAAGCAGACCGACGACGGCGGCCGGGTCGTCGCGACCCTCGACCGCCGGGCGCTGCGGGCCGTGCAGACGCCGCAGGGGTTCGTCCTCGACGTGCTCCGCCGGGCGCACGCGGCGGCCGCGCACGCGGCGGCCGACGAGGCGAGCGCCGCGACCGACGACGCCGGCCTGGTCGAGCGACTGGGCCTGCCGGTGGCCGTGGTCACCGGCCACGAGGACGCCATGAAGATCACCACGCGCCGCGACCTCGCCGTCGCCGAGGCGCTCCTGGCCGCGGGGGTGCCGACGTGACCGGCACGCCCCGCACCGGCATCGGCGTGGACGTGCACGCCTTCGACGCTCCGGACAGCGGCCGCCCCCTGCACCTGGCGGGGCTGGCCTGGCCCGGTGAGGTCGGGCTCGCGGGCCACTCCGACGGCGACGTGGCCGCGCACGCGGCCGCGGACGCGCTGCTCTCCGCGGCGGGCCTCGGGGACCTCGGGTCGGTCTTCGGCACCGCCGACCCGCGCTGGGCGGGCGCGTCCGGCGCCGCTCTCCTCGCGGAGGCCGCGGCCCGGGTCCGGGCGGCCGGCTACGAGGTCGCGAACGTCGCGGTGCAGGTGATCGGGAACCGGCCGCGGCTCGGCCCGCGGCGCGCGGAGGCGGAGGCCGCGCTGGGCGCCGCGTGCGGCGCGCCCGTGTCCGTCTCCGCGACGACGACGGACGGCCTGGGCCTCACCGGCCGCGGCGAAGGCGTCGCCGCGATCGCGACTGCGCTCCTCGTGCCGGCACCTCGCCGGGGATGAGGATGATCTTGCCCTGCACGCGCATCTCGATGCCGGCGCGGTGCGCGCGCGCGGCCTCGTGCAGCGGGTAGGTCGCGCCGACGCGGACGTCGAGCCGGCCCTCCTCGACGAGGCGGGTGAGCTGCGGGCGGGCGGCGTTGCGGATCTCGACGCCCGGGTCCGCGCCCGGCCCGTTGCCGAGGAGCTTGATGCCGAGCGCCGCGCCGTAGCTGAAGCCGACGATCGTGGCCACGCGCCGCCGGTCCCGGATGAGCGTGACGGACGCGTCGAGCGCCTCGCGCGTGCCGGACACGTCGATGGCGGCCGTGAGCTCGCCGCGCGACGCCGCGCGGATCCGGTCCACGAGGCCGGGGCCGTAGCCGACCGGGACCGCGCCGAGGTCGACGAGGTACTCGTGGTTGCTCGGGTCGGCCGTGCCGATGACGCGCGCGCCCTTGGCCCGGGCGAGCTGGACGATCATCGAGCCGACGCCGCCGCTCGCCCCGTGCACGAGGACGGTGTCGCCCGCGCCCACCTTCGTCGCGGTGAGGGCGTGGGTCGCGGTCGCGCCCGTGACCATGAGGCCGGCCGCCTTCTCCCACGACATCGACGCGGGCTTGGGCGTGAGCGCGGTGACCGGCACGACGAGCCGGTCCGCGTACGCGCCCGAGACCCGGTAGGCGATGACCTCGTCGCCGGGGGCGACGCCCTCGACGTCGGGCCCCACCTCGAGGACGACGCCCGCGCACTCCTGGCCGAGCCGGATGGGCAGCGCCGTCGGGTCGGTGCCCCAGGCGCCCGAGTAGCGCTTCCAGTCCGAGGCGTTGACGCCGCACGCCTTGACCTCGAGCAGCGCCTCGCCGGGGCCGGGGCGCCCCGGGTCGATCTCGACGATGTCGAGCACCTCAGGACCGCCGTACGAGGTCGCGACCACTGCGTGCGCCATGACCCGATCATTGCGGCCCGCCCGGGCGAGGTCCAGCCACGCCGGAGCCGTGTCCCCCGGGCGGCCCCCTCGGACGGGCCTGGCACCTCGGCTCCCGGCGCCGCCGGTACCCTGGCGCGGTGACGCTGCACCTGTACGACTCGGCCACCCGGACGACGCGCGCGCTCACCCCGCTGCGCCCCGGCCACGTGGGCCTCTACGTGTGTGGCGCGACCGTCCAGGGCCCGCCCCACGTCGGCCACGCGAAGACCGCGGTCGGCTTCGACGTGCTCGTCCGGTGGCTCCGCCGGAGCGGGTACGCGGTGACGTTCGTCCGCAACGTGACCGACATCGACGACAAGATCCTGCAGAAGTCCGCCGAGGCGGGCGTGCCGTGGTGGGCGTGGGCCCAGCGGTACGAGCGCGAGTTCACGGCCGCCTACGACGCGCTCGGGGTGCTGCCCCCCACGTACGAGCCGCGCGCGACGGGCCACGTCGTCGAGATGGTCGAGCTCATGGAGCGGCTCGTCGAGAAGGGCCACGCGTACCGGGGCGACGACGGCGACGTGTGGTTCGACGTCCGCTCCTGGCCGCACTACGGCGCCCTGACCAACCAGCGGCCCGAGGACGTCCCGCCCGCCGAGGACGCCCCCGCCGGCGCGGGCGGCAAGCGCGACCCGCGCGACTTCGCGCTGTGGAAGGCGACGAAGCCCGGCGAGCCCGCCGACGCGTCCTGGCCGACGCCGTTCGGCCGCGGCCGGCCCGGGTGGCACCTCGAGTGCTCCGCGATGGCCCGGCGGTACCTCGGCGCCGCGTTCGACATCCACGGCGGCGGCCGCGACCTGCGCTTCCCGCACCACGAGAACGAGCTCGCGCAGTCCCGGGCCGCCGGGGACGAGTTCGCGGCGATCTGGATGCACGCCGGCCTGCTCAACGTCGACGGCGCGAAGATGAGCAAGTCGCTCGGCAACTTCCTGCTCGTCTCCGAGGCCCTCGAGCAGGCCCCCGCCCCGGTGCTCCGGTACGCGCTGACCGCCGGCCACTACCGCTCGACCCTCGAGTGGAACGCCGACACGCTGCGCGACGCCGAGGCGACGTGGGCGCGCCTGGCCGGCTTCGTCGAGCGCGCGGGGGAGCGCGCCGGACAGCCCGACGCCGACGAGGTGGCGGCGGCCCCGCTGCCGCCCACGTTCGTCGAGGCCATGGACGACGACCTCAACGTCCCGGCCGCGCTCGCCGTCGTGCACGAGACCGTCCGGCAGGGGAACGTGGCGCTCACGGAGGGCACGCCCGACGAGGTCCGGGCGGCGCTGCTGGCCGCGCGCGCGATGCTCGACGTGCTCGGGCTCGACCCCGTGCGCTGGCGCGGCGCCGCCGACGACACCCGGGCGACGCGCGCGCTCGCGGCGCTCGTCGAGGCGGAGCTGGCCGTGCGGGCCAAGGCCCGCGCGGAGCGCGACTGGGCGACCGCCGACGCCGTGCGGGACCGCCTCGCCGCGGCGGGCGTCGTCGTCGAGGACTCGCCCACCGGTCCGCGGTGGAGCCTGGGAGGCGCGTGATGGCCGGCAACTCGCGCCGTCGGGGCGCCACCCGCAAGCCGGGGACGAAGAAGGGCGCCACCACCGGGTCCGGCGGCAAGGGCCGCCGCGCGCTCGAGGGCCGCGGCCCCACGCCGAAGGCGGAGGACCGCCCGTACCACCCGGCGGCGAAGCGCAAGGCCGCAGCGGAGCGGACGGCGGCCACGCAGAAGGCCGCGGGCCGGACGGGCCGGGCCGCGCCGCCACCGCGCCGCGCCCCGGCGCGCCGCCCGGCGGGCGCGCCCGAGATCGTGGCCGGGCGCAACGCCGTCGTCGAGGCGCTCCGCGCGGGCGTGCCCGTCGAGACCGTGTGGGTGGGCCACCGCGTCGAGGCCGACGACAGGGTGCGGGAGGTCCGGCGCGTCGCGGGCGAGCGCGGGCTGCCGCTGCTGGAGACCACGGCGGCCGAGCTCGACCGCCTGACCGGCGGCGTCGTGCACCAGGGCGTCGCCGTGGCCGTGCGGCCCTACCGGTACGCGTCGCTCGCCGACGTGCTGGCCCGCGCCGAGCGCGCGGGGGAGCCGCCGCTCGTCGTCGCGCTCGACGGCGTCACGGACCCGCGCAACCTCGGGGCCGTGCTGCGCTCCGCCGGGGCGTTCGGGGCGCACGGCGTCGTCGTGCCCGAGCGCCGGGCGGCCGGGGTCACCGCCGCCGCGTGGAAGGTCTCGGCCGGGGCGGCCGCCCGCGTGCCCGTGGCCCGCGTGACGAACCTCGTCCGCGCGCTCGGCGAGCTGCGCGAGGCGGGCTGCTTCGTCGTCGGGCTGGACGCGGGCGGCACGACGCCGGTCGGCTCGCTCCACCTGGCCACGGACCCCGTCGTGCTCGTCGTCGGCTCGGAGGGCAAGGGGCTCGGCCGGCTCGTGCGCAGCACGTGCGACGTCGTCGCCGCGATCCCGATCCGCGCGACGACGGAGTCGCTCAACGCGGGCGTCGCCGCGGGCATCGCCCTGTACGAGGTGGCGCGGCTGCGCGGCGCGTGAGCGTCACTCGATGCGCGGGATGATCGCGGTGTCCGCGCCGAGGACCTCTGCCTCGTCCGGGCGGTGCCGCAGGACGTTCTCCGCGTAGCTGCGCGCCGCCTCGACCATCGGCACGTCGCGCCCCTGCTCGCGCGAGATGAACCACCGGTGGTCGAGCATCTCGTGGAAGAGCTGCGCCGGCTGGAGCTTGCCGCGCAGCTCGCGGGGCACGGCCCGCACCGCCGGCTCGAACACGTGCGTGAGCCAGTCGTGGGCGACGAACTCCTCGTCCTCGCCCTGCCGGTCGGTCGCGGCGCGGTAGGCGTCGAGGTCGTTGAGGAGGCGCCGCGCCTGCTCCTCCTGCACGTCCAGGCCGGTGAGCCGCA
>JAAZAC010000253.1 GCA_012514545.1 Actinomycetales bacterium
GGATGCCCGGGGTGTGCAGGCCGCACGCGCGCAGGTCCACCGTGCGGCCGTGCGCGTCGAGGATGCCCAGCACGGGCGCGTCCACCGAGCCGCCCACGACCATCTTCGCCTTGTTGCGGTACCCCTCCTCCGGCGAGCGGACCGGGGGGAGCCACGCCCGCACGCCCGGCAGGGTCCGCCGGGCGTGCTCGGCCTTGCGCGCGAGCTGCTCCGCGTACGGCAGCTCGAGCCACGCGCACGACCGGCACACGCCGGCGTCGTAGTAGTCGCAGCGCACGGGCGGCCTAGATCGCGCGGGCGAGGCTCCGGCGCAGCAGCCAGGCCCCGATCGCGATCAGCACGGCGGCGTAGGCGGCGAGCACGCCGAGCTCGGGCAGGATCTCCACCAGCCCGCGTCCGTGCCGCTGGATGTCCGCGAACGCCTGCGAGGCCCACGCGTGCGGGGTCGCCATCGCCACCCTGCGCAGGGTGTCCGGGAACAGCTCGATCGGGTACATCGCGCCGCCGAGCGCGCCCAGCACGAGCCCGAGCCCGACACCGAGCCCGCCCGCCGCGGCCTCGTTGTCGATCGCGGAGCCCACGATCATCGCGGCCCCGGCGGCGACGAGCGCGAACACCACGAGGATGAGCAGCGCGAGGGCCACGTTCCCCCACTCCACGCCGAAGAGCAGCGACGACATGGCCATGATGTACGCGCCCTGGAAGGAGGCGATGGCCAGCCGCGCCAGCGCCTGCCCGCCCACGGCCTGCCCCGTCGAGACCGGCGCCGCGAGCGTGCGCCGGGTCACGCCCAGCCGCCGGGACTGGATGAGGGTCGTCGACCCGGCGAGCGAGATGAGGAAGACGAAGAGGATGAGGTTGCTCGTCGCGCCGTAGTCGAACTGGCCGAGCCCGGCGAACTCCTGCGCGATCTCCGAGACGTTGGTGACCTCCAGGCGCGCCGGCTGCACCAGCGCCCCCGCCGCGGCGAGGGCCGCGCGGGCCGCCTCCGCGTCCAGCCCCGCGCCCGCGAGCGCGGCGACCTGGCCCTGCCGCAGGGCGAGGTCGCCCAGCGCGGTCGCCACCCGCTGCTCGGTCGTCTGCGACTGCGCCTGGTTCCCGACGACGACCTGCACCGTGAGGTCCTCGCCCGCCGCGTACGCCCCGTTCGCCTCCGCGGGCACGACGACGGCGACGTCCGCCCGGCCGCGCGCGACCAGCTCGCGTCCCTCGTCGAGGCCGACCCGGGTGACGCCGACGTGGTCGGACTCGAGGGCGGTGACGAGGTCGTCGGCGAGGTCGCCGGCCCCGACGAGCGCCACCCGCCCGGACGAGCCGCCGCCGAACTGCGAGCCGATGAACAGGACGAGCAGGAGCGGGAAGACGAAGACGAAGAAGATGTTCGAGCGGTCGGCGAGGAAGCGCCGCAGCTCGACGTTCGTGATGGCCAGGGCCGTCCTCATGACGCCGCCCCCCGGTCCGGGATCAGCCGCGACGCGAGCGCGGCGACGAGCGCGAAGCCGAGCATCACCGCGAGCGGCTGCCCGAGGTCGCCCAGGCCCCCGCCGCCGCTCGTGATGCCGAGGCCGTGCATGAACGCGGCGATCGGGTTGAGGTCGAGGATCGTGCCCAGCACCCCGCCCGCCGTGATGGGGAAGAACGCGCCCGCGGACATGCCGAGGACCATCGCGAGGATCGACTGCGCGACCTGCGCCTGCTCCGCGGTGCGGGCGACGCGCGCGACGACGAAGACGAGCGACACGCCCGCCGCGACGACGGCGAGCACGAGCACGCCGACGGCGGCGGGGGAGCCGAAGTCGACGCCGAAGAACCGGCTGCCCGCCGTGAGGAGCACGGCCGTCGCGACGACGCCCAGCACGTACGCGGTCAGCGCCTTGGCGGCGACGACGAGGCCGGGCCGCATGGGCATCGAGCGCAGGCGCGCGAGCGTGCCCTGCTCGCGCTCCTCGAGCAGCCCGAGCACGCCGAACCCGACGGTGAAGAGCAGGAAGAGCCCGGCCTGGCCCGCGACGAGGCTGCCCGAGAAGCTCAGCTGCTCGCGCGAGGTCTCGCCCTCCGTCGTGCCCAGCGTCGGCGCGGCCTCGGCGACCGACCTCGCGACCGCCTCGAGCTGCTCGGGGGGCAGGCCGGCGATCCCGCCCGCCGCGGCGGCCTGCGCGCCGGCATTGACGCGGTCGAGGACCGCCTGGAGCACGGCCACGACCACCTGGCCCTCGAGCCCGGCGCTCTCGCCCTCGACGACGTCGACGACCGCCTCCTGCCCGGACGTCACCGCGGCGCCGAACCCCTCGGGCACGACGACGCCGAGCGCGGCCCGCCCCGACCGGACGAGGGGGCGGACCTCGTCGGCGGCGGCCGGGACGACCTCGACGTCCACGACGTCGAGGTCGCGCACCGTGCCGACGAGGGCCGCGGCGAGCTCGTCGTCGTCGGGCGCGGCGACCGCGACCTCGATGTCGCCGAGCTCGAGCTGCTCCATCCCGCCGAAGGTCAGGTCGAACACGAACATGAGGGCGAGCGGCACGACGAGCGCGAAGATGACGACCGACTTGTCCCGGAGCCGCTGGCGCAGGTCCGAGCCGGTCATCGTGAGCAGCTGGCGGAACGACAGGCCCATCTCAGTCCCGCAGCGCCTTGCCGGTGAGGTGCAGGAACACCGACTCGAGGTTCGGCCGCGTGATCTCGACGTCGGCGAGCGACATGCCGGCCCTTGTCGCTGCGGTGACGATCGCCGCGACGGCCGTGGGCGCGTCGCGCACCACGAGGAGCAGGCTGTGCCGGTCGGCGTCGGCGTGGTCGACGGCGTCCAGCGCGCGCACGGCCTCCGCCGCGGCCGCCACGTCGCCCGTCCCGGTCAGCCGGATCCGGTCGAGCTCGCCCGTGAGCCGGACCAGCTCGTCCCGCGTGCCCTCCGCCTGCACCCGGCCCGAGTCGATGATCGCGATCCGGTCGCAGAGGCGCTCGGCCTCCTCCATGTAGTGCGTGGTGTAGAGGACGGCCATGCCCTCGCCGGACAGCGCCTCCACCGACTCGAGGATCGCGTTGCGCGACTGCGGGTCCACGCCCACGGTCGGCTCGTCGAGGATGAGCAGGGTCGGCGAGTGCAGCAGCCCGATGCCGATGTTGAGGCGGCGCTTCATGCCGCCGGAGTACTCCTTCGTCGCGTCCTTCGCGCGGTCGGCGAGGCCGACGATCTCGAGCACCTCGTCCACGCGGTGCCGCAGCTCCTTGCCGCCCATGCCCTGCAGCCGGCCGAAGAACAGGAGGTTCTCGCGGGCGCTGAGCTCGGGGTAGATCGCCAGGTCCTGCGGCACGAGGCCGACGTGGCGCTTGACGTCGATCCGGTGCGGCCCCACCGGCCGCCCGAGGATCGTCACGGTGCCGGCGTCGGCGGCGAGGAGCCCGGCGACCATCGAGATCGTCGTGGTCTTGCCGGCGCCGTTGGGCCCCAGGAGCCCGTAGGTCTCGCCGGGGGCGATGCGGAACGAGACGCCGTCGACGGCGACGAGGTCGCCGAAGCGTCGTACGAGGTCGGTGGCGACGAGGACGTCGCCAGGACCGTCGGTCGCCGGGTGGGGCGCCGTGTCACGGGTCATCTCAGCCAAGTCCTCTCGGGGGGCCGAACCATCCTGGCACGGCGCCGCCGCACCCGGCGTCGGGTTTCGGCGTGGGCCGATTCACCCGCCCGAGGGGGCGACCGATAATCCCAGTGGTCGATAACGTGCAAAAAGACGTAGTCGGCGAAGGGGGGCGACGATGGCCAGCGACGAGGCGCGCCTGGCCGGAGCGTCTGACCTGCTCCGGCACATGGAGCCGGTGGCGCCGCTCGCCCTCGCCGCCCACGGCGTCGCCGTCCAGGTCGTCGCGATCGAGCGCGCGGCCACCCCGTTCGTCGTCGCGGTGGTCGTCCTCGCGGGGCTCGCCCTCGCCGGGCTCCTCGGCTGGCGGTCGCACGCCGCCGTCACGTTCCGGCTGGCCGTGACGCTCGTGCTCGGGTTCACGCTCATGGCGCTGCGCGAGGACGGCAGCGGGTACGTCCTGCTGTGGTACTTCGTCGTCGCGAGCGTGTACCCGCTCGTCCTGCCCGCGCGGCTCGGCGGCGCGGTCGCCGTCGTCGTGCCGCTCGCCTACCTGCTCCTGCTGCCGTTCGACGCCGCGGACGGGCCCCTGCCCGTCGCCCTCCTGCGGGCCGTGGCGCTCGCGCTCATCGCGGGCTTCGTCCACGTCGCCGCGCAGGCGTTCCGCCACGCCGTGGCGGAGCGCGACGGCGCGCTCGCCACGCTGCACACGTTCGTCGAGGCCGCCCCGATCGGGCTCGGGTACTGGGACCTCGACCTGCGCGCGCGGTGGCTCAACCCCGCGCTCGCCGACCTGTCCGGCCAGCCCGCCGAGGAGCACGTCGGCCGCCCGGTCACCGAGGAGGAGGCCCTGCCGATCGCGCTCGGGCTCAACCTGCACCGCGCGCTCGTCGCCGGCCGGCCCATCCACGACGTCGAGCTCACCGCCGACGGCCGCTCGTGGACCTCCAGCTACTTCCCCGTGCGCGACGGGCCGCGCCTGCTCGGGGTGGGCAGCTCCGTCGTCGACGTCACCGAGCAGCGCGAGGCGCAGCGGGCGCTCGCGTACTCGGCCACGCACGACGCGCTGACCGGGCTCCCGAACCGCACGCTCTTCCGCGACCGCCTGTCCGTCGCGCTCGCCCAGGCCGAGCGCACCCGCGACCTCGTCGCGGTGCTCTTCTGCGACGTCGACAGGTTCAAGACGGTCAACGACTCGCTCGGGCACCCGGGCGGCGACGCGCTGCTGCAGGTGGTCGCGGAGCGGCTGGGCGAGGCGGTGCGCACGGGCGACACGGTCGCGCGGCTCGGCGGGGACGAGTTCGCCCTCCTGTGCGCGCCGGTCGCCGACGCCGCGGAGGCCAGCGCGATCGCCGAGCGGGTGTGCGCCGCGATGCGCGAGCCGATCCTCGTCGGGGACCGGCCGGTGACCGCGACGATGTCGGTCGGGGTCGCCGTCGCGCGCCCGGGGGAGCGGGACGTCGCCGGCCTCCTGCGGGACGCCGACGTCGCCATGTACGAGGCCAAGGACGCCGGCCGGGACCGGGTCGCCGTCTTCGACCCGCGGCGGCGCCCGTCGGCGACCGGCCGCCTGGAGTTCCAGAGCGCGCTGCGCACCGCCGTCGAGCGCGGGCAGATCGGCGTCGCCTTCCAGCCCGTCGTGCGGCTCGGCCCCACGAACGGGCACCCCCGCGACGTGCGCGGCGACGTCGTCGGGCTCGAGGCCCTCGCGCGCTGGCGGCGCCCCGGCGTCGGCGACGTCCCCCCGGCCGCCTTCATCCCCACCGCCGAGGACCTCGGGCTCATCCTCGCGCTCGGCGAGCACGTGCTGCGGATGGCGTGCGCGCGCGTGCGGCGGTGGCGGGACGAGACGGGCCTGGACCTCGTCGCCGCGGTGAACGTCTCCGCGCTGCAGCTCGCCGACGACGGGTGCGTCGACCGGGTCGCCGGCGTCCTCGAGGCCGAGGGCCTGCCGCCGGCCGCGCTCGAGCTCGAGATCACCGAGAGCATGCTCATGCGCGACCTCGACCAGAGCCTGCGCCGCCTCTCCGAGCTGCGCGCCCTCGGCGTGAGCGTCGCCGTCGACGACTTCGGCACCGGGTACAGCTCGCTCGCCTACCTGCGCGACCTGCCCGTCGACGTGCTGAAGATCGACAGGTCGTTCGTCAGCCGCCTGCCCGACGACGAGGCGATGGTGCGCTTCATCGTCGAGCTCGCGCGCGCCATCGGGGCGACGACCGTGGTCGAGGGCGTGGAGACGCGCGAGCAGCTCGACGCCGTGCGCCGGCTGGGGTGCGACCAGGCCCAGGGCTACTTCCTCAGCCGACCGCTCGCGCCCGAGGACGTCATGGCGTTCCTGCGCGGCCGGCCGGAGCCCGCCGTCCGCTGACCGGTCCGGCCGTTGCCCGGCCGTCGCGCCCGCGCGTACGGTCCCCGCA
>JAAZAC010000254.1 GCA_012514545.1 Actinomycetales bacterium
AGCCCAGACCCATCGCCATCAGCAGGGCGCCGAGGTTGGCGTAGCCGATGCCGAGCTGGCGGTAGTCACGCGTGGTCTGCCCGATCGGCTCGGTCGGGAAGTCCGCGAAGCAGATCGAGATGTCCATCGCGGTGATGATCAGCTCGACGGCCTTCTCGAACCGCTCGATGTCGAAGGTGTCGTCCTTGCGCAGGAACGTCAGCAGGTTGAGCGAGGCGAGGTTGCAGGACGAGTTGTCCAGGTGCATGTACTCGGAGCACGGGTTGGACGCGTTGATCCGGCCGGACTCGGGGCTGGTGTGCCAGGCGTTGATCGTCGAGTCGTACTGCAGACCCGGGTCGGCGCACTCCCACGCGGCCTGGGCGATCTGACGGAACAGCGTCTTGGCGTCGACCTCCTCGATCACGCGACCGTCGGCCCGGGCGCGCAGCCCGAAGGAGGTGCCGTCCTCGACGGCCTGCATGAACTCGTCGCTCACCCGCACGGAGTTGTTCGCGTTCTGGTACTGGACGGAGACGATGTCCTTGCCGCCCAGGTCCATGTCGAAGCCGGCGTCGCGCAGCGCGCGGATCTTGTCCTCCTCGCGCGCCTTGGTCTCGATGAACTCGACGATGTCGGGGTGGTCGACGTCGAGCACGACCATCTTGGCCGCCCGCCGGGTCGCGCCGCCGGACTTGATCGTGCCCGCGGACGCGTCGGCGCCGCGCATGAAGGAGATCGGGCCGGACGCGGTGCCGCCGGAGGAGAGGAGCTCCTTGCTGGACCGGATGCGGGAGAGGTTGAGGCCGGCCCCGGAGCCGCCCTTGAAGATCATCCCCTCTTCGCGGTACCAGTTCAGGATCGACTCCATGGTGTCGTCGACCGAGAGGATGAAGCAGGCGCTGACCTGCTGCGGCGACGGCGTGCCCACGTTGAACCAGACGGGGGAGTTGAAGCTGAACACCTGGTGCAGCAGCATCCAGGTCAGCTCGTGCTCGAAGACCGTCGCGTCCTCGTCGGTGGCGAAGTAGCCGAACTCCCGGCCCGCCTTGACGTAGGTGAGCACGACCCGGTCGATGAGCTGACGCAGGCTCCACTCGCGCGCCGGGGTGCCGACGGCGCCGCGGAAGTACTTCGTCGTGACGATGGTCGTGGCGTTCATCGACCAGAAGGTCGGGAACTCGACGCCCTTCTGCTCGAAGATCGTCTCGCCCGTCTTCCAGTTCGTCTGGGCGACGTCGCGACGCTCCCACTCGACCTCGTCGTACGGGTGCACGCCCGGCGTCGTGAAGACGCGCTGGATCGTCAGGCCGGACCGCCGCGCCTTGGGCGCGCCGCCCCGCGTGGTCCGGCTGCTGCCGGCCGAGGTCTCCGTCATCGTGTTCCCTCTCCCAGGAGTTCGGTGGCCACGGGGGCCGGTTCTCGTGCGCTGGCTCCGTCGGGCGGGCGGCCGGCGCGGGAGGCGTCGGCGGCTCGGCGGGACTTCACCAGGCAGCCCAACTTACAAGCGTGTGACCACAATATGTAGTGCCACCGACATGATTCTCCGCCAGATCTGGTGGCTCGTCACCCGTCTGCCGCGAAAGCGCAGGTGAGGGGCGTGCCGGTCACCGCGGAGAGGGCGGAGCGGTCGTGGCGCCCCGGCGTGTCGCGTCCGGCGCGTCGCTGCCGCCGACGTGCGCGAGGCCCGGCGGCGCGCCCGACGCCGTCCGGGCGGCCGACGTGCGGGGGAGGGCCCGTTGCGCCGTCGGGCGGGGCGAACCGGGCCCGCACGGCCGCGCGGCGCAGCACGCGCAGCACGGACGGTCCCACGACGGCGACGCCGACCGCCGTCGTGACGGCGCGCCCCACCTCCCAGCCGAGCGAGGTGACGAGCCAGAAGAGCGCGAAGCGGTGCAGGTTCGCCCCGAGGGGGTCGCCCGGGACGAAGGAGAGCGCGGTCGCGGCGCCGAGCTGGAACGGCCAGAACGAGAGGGTCATGACGAGCCCGAAGGCGAACGAGGCGACGACGCCGTAGCCGGCCAGGGCGGCGACCTCCGCCCGGCCCCGGAGCCGGCGGGGGAGGAGGCCCGCGCCGAGCCCCACCCAGGAGGCCGCGAGCATCTGGAACGGCAGCCACGGCCCCACGCCGCCGGTGACGAGCGCGGACGCGAGGATCGTCGTCGAGCCGAGCGCGAAGCCGAACCCCGGCCCGAACACCCGCCCGCCCAGCACGACGACGAGGAACACGAGCTCCACGCCCGCCGCGCCCGCCGAGAGCGGCCGCAGCACGGCGCCGACGGCGGACAGCAGCCCGAGCACGGCCACGGCCTTCGCGTCGATGCCGCCCTCGTCGAGCGCCACGGCGAGCACGCCGAGCACCGCGACGAGCACGACGCCGAGGACCACCGGGGCGTCCTGGGCGTGCGCGACCGCCCCCTCGGGCGCCGCGACGAGCGGCCAGCAGAACGCGACGAGGCCGACGAACGACGCCAGGACGAGGGCGACGACGGTCCGTCGGCCCAGGGGCAGCGCGGCCACGGTGC
>JAAZAC010000255.1 GCA_012514545.1 Actinomycetales bacterium
ACCGAGATCTCCCGCAAGGACTTCGGCCTGACCTGGAACGCCGCGCTCGAGACCGGCGGCGTCCTCGTGGGCGACAAGGTCACCATCACGCTCGACGTCGAGGCCGTCGCCAAGGCCTGACGCCCCGCGCGCCAGGGCTGTCCCCGGCCGTCCCGGGTTCCGTCCCCCGGATCCCGGGACCGGGGACGTCAGGCGCCGCTGCGCGCGAGCGACCGCCGCCGCGCGTGGAACGCCAGGATCTGCAGCTCGGTGGCGAGGTCCACGGTGCGCAGGTCCACGTCGTCGGGCACCTGGAGCACCCGCGGCACGAAGGTGAGGATCCCCGTCACCCCGGCCGCGACCAGCCGGTCGCACACGTCCTGGGCGACGTCGGCCGGCGTCGTGAGCACGGCCAGCGCGACGCCCGCCCGCCGCACGACGTCGACGAGGTCCGCCACGTCCTCGACGACCAGCCCGGCCACCCGCGTCCCGACGACGGCGGGGTCCGCGTCGACGAGCGCCGCCACCCGGAAGCCGGTGCCCGCCTCGACCACGTAGTTGGCCAGCGCGTGCCCCAGGTTGCCGATGCCGACGATGACGACCGGCAGGTCGCCGGTCAGGCCCAGCTCCGCGGCCACCTGGGCCTGCAGGTGCTCGACGTCGTAGCCGACGCCGCGCACGCCGTGCGAGCCGAGGAACGACAGGTCGCGCCGCAGCTGCGCCGGGCCCACGCCCGCCATCTCCGCGAGCTCGGTCGACGACGTCTGCGCGACGCCGCGCTCGGCGAGCTCGTCGAGGGCCCGCAGGTACAGCGGCAGGCGGCGGACCGTCGACGCCGGGACCGCGCGCCGCGTCACGCCGTGCCCCCCGACGCCGTGCCCCCCGACGCCGTGCCCCCCGACGCCGTGCCCCCCTGGGGGCTCCTGGGCGCCGTGCCCCCCTGAGCGCTCCCGGGCGCGCCGCCCGGGGCACCACCCGGCGCCTGCGCCTCGATCGCGCGGCGCAGGCGCGCCTCGTCGATGCGCCAGTGGTCGACCAGCACGCCGTCGACGAGCACGGCCGGCACCAGCTCGCCGAACAGCGACCGCGTGCCCGGCGACACGTCCACGTCCACCTCCCGCCAGGCCGCGCCGGTCTCCTCGGCGACCCTGGCCACCACCTCCCGCCCCGTCGCGCAGAGATGGCACCCCGCTCGGACGTAGAGGACCACCCGCTCGGACCCGGACGCCGTCGCCACCATGAGGCAACCCTAGGGCGGTGGCTACAGTGGTCGGGTGGCCGAGCCGACCTCCGCCGACGCCGGCGCCCGGTCGGATGGGCTGCGCACCGCCGCGTTCTTCGACCTCGACAACACGATCATCCGCGGCGCGAGCGCGTTCCACCTGGCCGTCGGCCTGCGGTCCCGCGGCTTCTTCACGACGTGGGACCTGGTGACGTTCGCGTTCCACCAGGCCCGGTACCTCGCGTTCGGCGAGGACATGCACACGATCGCCAAGGTCCGGTCGCGCGCGCTGAGCATCGTCGCCGGGCGGTCCGTCGCCGAGATCGCGGCGATCGGCGAGGAGATCTGGGACGAGGTGCTCTCGCTGCGGATCTTCCCCGGCACGCAGGCCCTGCTGCGCGAGCACCTCGACGCCGGGCACGAGGTGTGGATCATCACGGCGAGCCCGGTCGAGGTCGGCGAGCTCATCGGGCGGCGGCTCGGCGCCACGGGCGCCCTCGGCACGGTCGCCGAGCACCTCGACGGCTACTACACCGGCCGGCTCGTCGGCGACATGATGCACGGCCGCGCGAAGGCCCGCGCCGTGCTCGCGCTCGCCGAGGAGGAGGGCATCGACCTGGCGTCGAGCTTCGCCTACGGCGACTCGATGCACGACGTGCCGATCCTGTCGACGGTCGGCCACCCCGTGGCGATCAACCCGGACCGCCGCCTGCGGCGGCACGCGCAGCGCGTGGGCTGGCCGGTGCAGGAGTTCCGCGGCCGGCGCCGCGCCGTGCGCCGCGGGGCGCAGACGGCGAGCTGGGCCGGGGCCGCGTGGGCCGCGAGCCTGGCGATCCGGGGTGTGCGGCGCGCGCTCCGGCGGCGCCTGGAGAGCCGCCTGGAGGGCTGAGCCGCCCCTGGGGAGCGGCCCGGCCGCGGGCACGACAACGGGCCCGGTGCCGTCGGCAGCCGAGCCCGTCAGCGCGCGGTCACCCGCGCGTGGCTCACTTCTTGTTGCGGCGCTGGTGGCGCGTCTTGCGCAGCAGCTTGCGGTGCTTCTTCTTGGCCATGCGCTTGCGGCGCTTCTTGATGACGGAGCCCACGTGTCCTCGCTCGATCAGGGTGTCGCACGCGGTTGCCCCGCCGCCGACGGCCGGGTCCCCCGCGCTCGGGAGAAGTCCGGCGGTCACTCTACCGGGTCGCCGCGAGTGGTGCGTCCCGGGCCCCCGGGACGGCCCCGGCCGGACGACGGCGGCCGGCGGCTCAGGAGCCGGCGCCTCAGGAGGAGAGCCGCTCCTCGCCGTCCGCGCCCTCGGCGTCGACGGAGTGCGTGCGCAGGTAGGCGTCGAGGGCGTCCTGCGGCACCCGGAACGAGCGCCCGACGCGCACCGCGGGCAGCTCCCCGCGGTTGATCAGCCGGTACACGGTCATCCGCGACAGCCGCATGAGGTCGGCCACCTCGGCCACCGTCAGGTACCGCATGCGCTCGCCCGCGCTCATCTCGTCCACATCCGTCTCTCGGTCGCCGATCGGCGAGGCGGCCTGGCGCCGCGCTGGGCACACCATAGGGCCTGGTGAGACGCATGTGAAAGGGGTGAATAGAGTGAAAGAAGTCAACTGAGGCCGCGGCGGTGCCCGGCTCAGCCCCGGCTCAGCCCCGGCTCAGTCGTAGAGCGCGTCGAGGCCGTGCCAGTCGAACACGTGCCGCCGGGTCGCGAGCAGCGTCCGGTCCACCGGGTCGGCCGGGTCGTAGCCCCCCGACCACGGCTGCGCGACGGCCGCCTCGCCGTCGCCCATCACCGTCGGCGCAGGCGGGCCCAGCGTCCCCTCGACGTGCGCGCGCCACGGCTCGGGCACCGGCGTCGCCACGTCCAGCGGCGCGTGCGCCGCCACCGCGAGCACGTGCGTCCACACCCGCGGGACCACCTGGACGATGGCGTACCCCCCGCCGCCGAGGGCCAGCCACCGCCCGTCCGCCACCTCGTGCGCGAGGTCGTGCAGCAGCACCGCCGCCGCGCGCAGGCCGTCCACGGAGACCGCGAGATTCGTCAGCGGGTCCATCGCGTGCGCGTCGCAGCCGTGCTGCGTGACGAGCATGTCGGGCCCGAACGCGCGGACCACCGGCACCGCGACGGACGCGATCGCGCGCAGCCAGCCCGCGTCCGTGGTCCCCGCCGGCAGGGCCACGTTGACGGCGCTCCCCCGCGCGCCCGGCCCCCCGACGTCGGCGGGGTGGCCCGTGCCGGGGAACAGCGTCGAGCCGCTCTCGTGCACGGAGACCGTGAGCACGCGCGGGTCGTCCCAGAAGGCGCGCTCGACGCCGTCGCCGTGGTGCGCGTCGACGTCGACGTACGCGACCCGGCGCGCGCCCCGGGCGAGGACCGCGCGGATGGCGGCCACGGCGTCGTTGTAGATGCAGAACCCCGACGCGCGGTCCGGCATCGCGTGGTGCATCCCGCCCGCGAGGTTGACGGCGTGCCGCGCGTCGCCGTCCCAGACGGCGAGCGCCGACTCCACGCTGCCGGCCACCACGCGCGCGGCCGCCTCGTGCATCCCCGGGAACACCGGGTCGTCCTCGGTGCACAGCCCGCGGGCCTCGTCGGCGACGCCCTCCGCGCCCGCGCGCCGCACCGCGGCGACGTAGTCGACCGTGTGCGCGGTGGCGAGCAGCTCGTCGTCGGCGGGCTCGGCGCCCACCACGGTCACCCCGGGCAGCGCGAGCACGCCGAGCCGCTCCGCGAGCCGGAACGTCAGGTCCAGGCGGACCGGCGTCATCGGGTGGCGCAGCCCGAAGTCGTACCCGAGCAGCGCCGGTGACCAGACGACGCGCGTCCGGTCGCCACCGGTCCCACGCATGAGGGCAACCTAACCGGTCGCCACCGTGCGTGCCCGACCCGTCCGCCCGCGGCTCGTGTGCCAGAGTTGGACGGCTGAGCCCGGGAGGTGGCGATGGACGTCCCCCGACCGTTCGCCGCGGTCCGGGAGATGGTGGACGAGGCGGCGCGCCGGTCGCCCGCACGCCTGACGCTCTCCGCGTTCGCGGCGATCATCGTCGTGGTCACCGGCCTCCTCAGCCTCCCGACCGCCGCCGCCGACGGCGCCCGCACCTCGTTCGCCGACGCCCTCTTCACCGCGGTGTCGGCCGTGTGCGTCACGGGGCTGACCGTCGTCGAGACCGGAACCCACTGGTCGGTGTTCGGCCAGGCGGTCATCCTCGTCGGGATCTGGGTCGGCGGGCTCGGCGTCATGACGCTCGCCTCCGTGCTCGGCCTCGCCGTCTCGCGACGCATCGGGCTCACGCAGAAGCTCCTCGCCGCCGGCGAGGTCGGCAGCGCGCTCGGCGAGGTCGGCTCCCTCATCCGAGTCGTCGTCATCACGTCGCTGACGATCCAGACCGGGATCGCGCTCGTCCTCGTGCCGCGGTTCGTCCAGCTCGGCGAGAGCATCGGCGACGCGCTCTGGCACGGCGCGTTCTACGCGGTCTCGGCGTTCAACAACGCGGGCTTCGTCCCGACGCCGGAGGGCCTGGTCCCGTACGTGGGCGACTGGTGGGTGTGCCTGCCGATCGCGCTGGGCGTGTTCGTCGGCTCCCTGGGCTTCCCCGTGATCTTCAACCTGTCGCGCACGCGCTGGCGGTGGGCCGACCTCACGCTGCACAGCAAGATGACGATCAGCGTCTCGCTCGTCCTGCTCGGCGCGACGACCCTCCTCCTCGGCGCGATGGAGTGGGGCAACCCCGCCACGCTCGGCGGGCTCGACGGCGACGACCGCGTGCTCGCCTCCCTCGTGGCGGGCGTCATGCCGCGCTCGGGCGGGCTGAGCACGATCGACGTCGGCGGGATGCACGAGGCGAGCTGGCTGCTCACGGACGCGGTCATGTTCATCGGCGGCGGCAGCGCGTCGACGGCGGGCGGCATCAAGGTGACGACCCTGGGCGTCCTGCTCCTCGCCATCGTCGCGGAGGCGCGCGGCGACCGGGACATGGAGGCCTTCGGGCGCCGCATCCCGCGCGAGAGCCTCCGGCTCGCGGTCGCGGTGACGATCGTCAGCGCCTCGATGGTCCTCGTCGCCGCCCTGCTCGTGCTGGAGATGACCGGGGAGAGCCTCGACGTCGTCCTGTTCGAGGTGATCTCCGCGTTCGCGACGGTCGGCCTGACGACCGGGCTCACGCCCGAGCTGCCCGACGCCGCGAAGTACGTCCTCGCCGCGCTGATGTTCGCCGGCCGGACGGGCACCATTACCGTGGCGGCGGCGCTCGCCCTGCGCGACCGGCGCAGGGTGATCCGCTACCCCGAGGAGAGGCCGATCATTGGCTGACAGCTACGCCGGACACGCGGGCGCCGTCCCCGGGCGCCCCTCGAAGCCGGAGAAGGACACCCGCAGCGCGGGCACGCTCGTCGTCGGCCTGGGCCGGTTCGGCTCGGCGATCGCGCTCACCCTGGAGCGGCTGGGCCACGACGTCCTCGCGGCCGAGCGCGACCCCGAGAAGGTGGCGCAGTACACGGGCCGGTTCCCGCTGGTCGAGGCGGACTGCACGAACCCGGAGGCGCTCGTCCAGCTCGGCGTCGCCGAGTTCCAGGTCGCGGTCGTCGGGGTGGGCACCGCGCTCGAGGCGAGCGTGCTCATCGCCGGCAACCTCGTGGACCTCGAGGTGCCGCAGATCTGGGCCAAGGCGATCTCCCCGGAGCACGCGCGCATCCTGCGCCGCATCGGCGTGCACCACGTGGTGCTGCCGGAGGCGGACGCGGGCAACCGGGTGGCGCACCTCGTCTCGGGCAAGCTGCTCGACTACATCGAGGTCGAGGACGACTTCACGATCGTGAAGATGCGCCCGCCGCGCGAGCTGCAGGGCTTCACCATCGGGCAGGCGCAGGTGCGCAAGAAGTACGGCGTGACGATCCTCGGCGTGAAGCCGCCGGGCGAGGACTTCGTCTACGCGACCGACGAGACCCGCGTCTCCGCGAACGACATCCTCATCGTCTCCGGGCACGCCGACCTGCTCGAGCGGTTCGCCGCGCG
>JAAZAC010000256.1 GCA_012514545.1 Actinomycetales bacterium
AGGAGATCTCGTTGTCCTGGCAGTACGCGTTGTTGTTGCCGCGCTGCGTGCGGCCGAGCTCGTCACCCCCGAGCAGCATCGGCACCCCCTGCGACAGGAGCAGGCTGGCCAGCAGGTTGCGCTGCTGGCGGGAGCGCAGGGTGTTGATGCCTGAGTCGTCGGTCGGCCCTTCGACACCACAGTTCCAGCTGCGGTTGTGGTTCTCCCCGTCGGCGTTGTCCTCGCCGTTGGCCTCGTTGTGCTTCTCGTCGTAGGAGACGAGGTCCGCGAGCGTGAAGCCGTCGTGCGCGGTGACGAAGTTGATCGAGGCGATGGGCTTGCGCGCGGTGTGCTCGTACAGGTCCGAGGAGCCGGTGAGGCGGCTGGCGAACTCGGCGAGCGTGGCCGGCTCGCCGCGCCAGAAGTCGCGGACCGTGTCGCGGTACTTGCCGTTCCACTCCGTCCACAGCGGCGGGAATCCGCCGACCTGGTAGCCGCCCGGCCCGACGTCCCACGGCTCCGCGATGAGCTTGACCTGGCTGACGACCGGGTCCTGCTGCACGAGGTCGAAGAACGCTGACAGGCGGTCCACCTCGTGGAACTGCCGCGCCAGGGTGGCGGCGAGGTCGAACCGGAAGCCGTCGACGTGCATCTCCGTCACCCAGTAGCGCAGCGAGTCCATGAGCAGCTGCAGCACGTGCGGGTGCCGCATGAGCAGGGAGTTCCCCGTGCCCGTGGTGTCGTAGTAATGGGCGGGGTCGTCGTCGACGAGCCGGTAGTAGGAGGCGTTGTCGATGCCGCGGAAGCAGAGGGTCGGCCCGAGGTGGTTGCCCTCGGCCGTGTGGTTGTAGACGACGTCGAGGATGACCTCGATGTCGGCCTCGTGGAGGCTGCGCACCATCTGCTTGAACTCCTGGACCTGCTGGCCCGGGTTCGGCGCGCGCGAGTAGCCGTTGTGCGGGGCGAAGAAGCCGATCGTGTTGTAGCCCCAGTAGTTGCTGAGCCCCCGCGCCTGCAGGTGGGGGTCGTTGACGAACTGGTGCACCGGCATGAGCTCGATCGCGGTCGCGCCGAGGTCCGCGAGGTGGCCGACGACCGCCGGGTGGCCGACGGCGGCGTACGTGCCGCGCAGCTCGGGCGGGACGTCCGGGTGGCGCTGGGTGAGGCCCTTGACGTGGGCCTCGTAGATGACCGTCTCGGCGTACCCGTGGTTCGGCGGCCGGTCGTGGCCCCAGTCGAAGAACGGGTTGACGACGACGGACACCATCGTGTGCGGCGCCGAGTCCTCCGTGTTGAGGCGGGTGGGGTCGTCGAAGTCGTAGGAGAACAGGGACGGGTGCCCGTCGATCTGCCCGTCGATCGCCTTGGCGTACGGGTCGAGCAGCAGCTTCGCGGGGTTGCACCGGTGGCCGCGCGCGGGGTCGTACGGCCCGTGCACGCGGTAGCCGTACCGCTGGCCGGGCTGCACGTCGGGCAGGTAGCCGTGCCAGATGAAGCCGTCGGTCTCGGGCAGGTCGACGCGCTCCTCGGTGCCGTCGAGGTGGAGCAGGCAGAGCTCGACGCGCTCGGCGACCTCCGAGAACAGGGCGAAGTTCGTCCCGCTCCCGTCGAAGGTCGCGCCGAGGGGATAGGCGTGGCCGGGCCAGGTGCGCATGCGCACAGCCTGCCAGCCGCTCCGGTGACACGCCCGGGCGTCGTCCCGGTCGCCCGACGGCGGTGGGTTGCCCGACGGCGGTGGGTTGCCCGACGGCGGCGGGTTGCCCGACGGCGGCGGGTCAGTCCGTCGTGACCGGCAGGCCGGCCTCGGCCCAGGCGACGATGCCGCCGTCGAGGTCCACGACCGACGCGATCCCGGCGTCGCGGAGCGCGGCCACCGCGGTCTGCGACCGGACGCCGGTACGGCAGTACACCGCGTACGTGGCGGCCGGGTCGAGCCGCGCGGCGCGGCCCGCGAAGTCCGGCGCGCTGACGTCGAGGTTCACCGCGCCCGGCAGGTGCCCCTGGGCGTACTCCTCGGGCGTGCGCACGTCGAGCACGACGACCCCGTCGGCGGCGGCGAGGTCGGCGAGCTCCTCGGGGGAGAGCCGGTCGCCCGGGGTGACGGCGGCGGGCGAGGTGGCCGCGTCGCCGGGTGCGCCGTCGGGTGCGCCGTCGGGTGGGCCGGCGTCGGGCACCCCGTCGCCACACCCGCCGAGGGCGAGCGCCGCGGCCAGGGCCAGCGCCCCGGAGGTGCGGGCCGCCGTCGTGCGCCTCACGCCGTGCCTCCCGTCTCTCGAGCCGAGCCGATGGCCCGATGATGCCCCGGACGGCGCCGGCGCAGGCGGCGTTCGGCGCGGCGGGCGGCGTTCGGTACGCGTGGTGCCCGCGCGGGGGCCTGTGCACGGCCACCGCGCGTGTCGGCAGGGAAGGGTATCCTCGTACACGTGTTCGAAGCGCGGCGTCCCGTCCCGGCCCCCGAGCCGTGGATCGACGTGCGCGTGCCGGGTCCGCGGGGGTCGTCGTCGGCCGAGGCCGAGGTCACCCGGGCCCTGACCGGCCTGCTGGAACGCGCGGACGCGCTGCTGCGGGACCTGGCGACGCTCGCCCCGGGCCCCGAGCTGGCCCGCCTGGTCGCCGACCTGGCGCCGGCGGAGGCCTCGGAGGCGATGCTGCTCGAGGCCGTGGCCGCGTGCGAGCGGATCGCGGCGTGGGCGGCGTCCCGGCAGGCCGTGGCGGTGAACGAGCTGCGCCGCCGCCGCGAGGCGCAGCGCCGCGGCGGGTTCGTGGGCGACGAGGTCGCCGCGAGGCTGGGCACCACGCGCGCGGCGGGGGAGGCGAGGGTCGCGCGGGCGGCGGCGCTCGAGCGCGTGCCCGTCGTGTGGGACGCACTGGACGCCGGGGCGGTCGACGCGCGGAAGGCCGACGTGCTCTGCGACGAGCTGCTCGCCCTGCCGTCCCTG
>JAAZAC010000257.1 GCA_012514545.1 Actinomycetales bacterium
CGATCAGCGCACCGTCGCGCCGGAGCGGCGCTTGTTGATGAGGTCGAACGCGACCGCGACCAGGAGCACGAGGCCCTTGATCACGGACTGCCACGCCGGGTCGACGCGCATGATCGACAGACCCATGTTCAGCACGCCCATGATGAGCGCACCGACGATGACGCCCGAGACGCGGCCGATGCCGCCGTACACCGACGTGCCACCGATGAAGCACGCGGCGATGGCGTCGAGCTCGTACATGTTGCCCGCGTTGGCGACCGCCGCGCCCGCCTTCGACGTGGTGACCACGCCGGCGACCGAGGCGAGGAGGCCGATGTTCACGAAGATCATGAAGTTCATGCGCTTCGTGTTGACGCCGGACAGGATCGCGGCCTGCAGGTTGCCGCCCATCGCGTACACGTTGCGGCCGAAGACCGTCCGCTGCGTGATGAACGAGTAGACGACGATGAGGACGCCGACGATCACCAGGACGATCGGCGTGCCGCCGCGGCTGCCCGCGAGCACCCACGAGAAGTACCCGATGAGCACGGCGAAGAGCGCGAGCTTCACGACGAGGGCCGTGACCGGCTCGACGTGCAGCTCGTGCCGGCGCAGCGCCGCGCGGGCCCGCAGCTGGCTGACGATCAGCGCGGCGATGACGAGGGCGCCGAACGTCAGCGTGACCACGTCACGGTTGGCGATGTATCCCAGGAAGTTCGTCACCGAGCCGTTCGAGATCGCGACGAACCCGGGCTCGAAGCCGGCCAGCGTCACGCCGACGAGGACGATCGCGAGGCCGCGGAAGATGAGCATGCCGCCCAGCGTCACGATGAACGCGGGGATCCCGACGTACGCCACCCAGAAGCCCTGCCACGCGCCGACCAGGAGGCCGAACACGAGCGCCGCGAGGACCGCGGCCCACCAGGGCCAGCCCTCGTGCTTCATGAGGATCGCCACCACGCCGCCGATGAACGCGACGACGGAGCCGACCGACAGGTCGATGTGCCCGGCGATGATGACGATCACCATGCCGATGGCGAGGATCATCACGTAGGCGTTCTGCTGGATGAGGCTCGCCACGTTGTTGGGGAGCAGCAGCTTGCCTTCGGTGAGCACCTGGAACAGCAGGACGATGACGGCCAGCGCGCCGACGATGCCGTACTGGCGGAGGTTGCCGCCGAAGGTCTCCTTGAGGGTGGTCACCGGGTCACATCCTTGTCGTCGCTGGCGCCCTTGTCGGCCATGGTCATGTAGCGCATGAGGTTCTCCTGTGTGGCCTGCTCACGAGGAACCTCGCCGGTCACCCGGCCCTCCGAGATGGCGTAGATGCGGTCGCACATCCCGATGAGCTCGGGCAGCTCCGACGAGATCATGATCACGGCCTTCCCCGCGTTCGCGAGGCTGTTGATGATCGTGTAGATCTCGTACTTCGCCCCGACGTCGATGCCCCGGGTGGGCTCGTCGAGGATGAGGACGTCGGCGTCCGTGAAGATCCACTTGCTGAGGACGACCTTCTGCTGGTTGCCGCCGGACAGGTTGCCCGCCGTGACGTCGACGCTCGGCGCCTTGATGTTGAGGTCGTCCCGGAAGCGGGACGCCACGCGGGCCTCCGCGCCGCCGTCGACCACGCCGTACTTGCTCACCTTCTCGAGCGACGCGGCCGCGACGTTCCGCTTGATGTCCGCGAGGAGGTTGAGCCCGTACCGCTTGCGGTCCTCGGTGGCGTAGGCGATCCCGGCGCGGATGGCGTCGCCGACCGTCGCCGGCGTGACGTCCTTGCCGTCCTTGATGACCCGGCCCGAGATGTTCGTGCCGTAGGTGCGGCCGAAGAGGCTCATCGCCAGCTCGGTGCGCCCCGCACCCATGAGGCCCGCGAGGCCGACGACCTCGCCGCGCCGCACGTACAGGGAGGCGCCGTCGACGACCTTGCGCTCCTGCTGGATCGGGTGGTGCACCGTCCAGTCCTCGATGCGCAGGACCTCCTCGCCGATGTTCGGCGTCCGCTCGGGGAACCGGTGGTCCATCGAGCGACCGACCATCGCCTTGATGAGGTCCTCCTCGGTGACCTGCTCGGCGTGCATGTCGAAGGTGCGGATCGTCTGGCCGTCGCGGAGGACGGTCGTGCGGTCCGCGATCCGGAGGATCTCGTTGAGCTTGTGGCTGATGATGATGGCGGTGATGCCCTGGTCGCGGAGCGACTGGATCAGCCGGAGCAGGTTGGCGCTGTCCTCGTCGTTGAGCGCGGCGGTGGGCTCGTCGAGGATGAGGAGCTTGACTCGCTTGGCGAGCGCCTTCGCGATCTCGACGAGCTGCTGCTTGCCGACCCCGATGTCGTAGATCATCGTGTCGGGGCTCTCCGCGAGGCCGACCTTCTCGAGCAGCTTCGCCGCCTCCGAGTTGGTGCGACCCCAGTCGATGATGCCGCGCGAGGCACGCTCGTTGCCGAGGAAGATGTTCTCGGCGATCGAGAGGTACGGGCTGAGCGCCAGCTCCTGGTGGATGATGGCGATCCCGTGGTGCTCGCTGTCCCGGATGCCGCGGAACTCGACGGGCTTGCCTTCGAAGATGATCTCGCCCTCGTAGGTGCCGTGCGGGTAGACGCCCGAGAGCACCTTCATGAGCGTGGACTTGCCGGCGCCGTTCTCGCCGCAGATGGCGTGGATCTCGCCGGGGCGGACGTCGATCGACACGTCCTTGAGCGCGACGACGCCGGGGAACGTCTTGGTGATGGAGCGCATCTCGAGGATGGTGTCGGCGACTGCCGTGGCGGCGCCGCCGCCGGACGCGCCCGAGTGCGCAGGGGATTCGGACATGATCGACTCGCGTTCTCTTCGTACCGGGGAGGGCCCCGGAGTGCCCTCAGGCGACCGCGCACCGGCCTGCCCGGCGGCGGGAGCCGCCGGGCAGGCCGGGCGTCACGGACCGGTCAGAGACCCAGGTCCTCGGCCGTGTAGAACCCGGACGCGATGAGGGTGTCCTCGATGTTGTCCGCGGTGACGACCGTCGGGTCGATGAGGAACGTCGGGACGACCTTCACGCCGTTGTCGTAGGTCTCGTTGTCGTTGACCTCGACCTCTTCGCCGTTGACGATCTGCTGGATCATCGTGGCGACCCGCTCGGCAAGGAGGCGGGTGTCCTTCCAGACCGTCATCGACTGCTTGCCGGCGATGATGTTCAGGACGTTCGCCTGGTCGCCGTCCTGGCCGGTGAGCACGGGCCAGTCCTCACCCGGGACGTAGCCGGCGCCCTCGAGGGCCTGGGCGATGCCCAGCGCGAGGGAGTCGTTCGGCGAGAGCACGACGTCGAGCTTCGTGCCGCCCGCGTAGAACGAGTTGAGGCGGTTGGTCATCTCGTCCTGGGCGTCCTCAGAACCCCAGCCGAGGATGCCGATGCTCTGCCACTCGTCGTTGCTGGCCGGCGACTTGGCGGACGGCACCACGAGCTTGCCCTCCTTGACGTACGGGAGCAGGACGTCCCACGCGCCGGAGAAGAAGAACTTCGCGTTGTTGTCGTCGGGCGAACCGGCGAACGGCTCGAGGTTGAACGGGCCGTCCGCGTTCTCCAGGTCGAGGGCGTCACGGATGAACTCGCCCTGCAGCTGGCCGACGCGGTAGTTGTCGAACGTCGCGTAGTAGTCGACGTCCGGCGTCTCGTTGATGAGACGGTCGTACGCGATGACGGTGATGTCCTGGGCCTTCGCCTCGGCCAGGATCGGCGCGAGCGCGGTGCCGTCGATCGAGGCGATCACAAGGATGTCAGCACCCTCGTTGATCATGTTCTGCAGCTGCGAGATCTGCTGGTCGACCTCGTTGTCCGCGTACTGGAGGTTGGTCTCGTAGCCGGCCTCCTCGAGCAGGCCCTGCAGGTGCGAGCCGTCCTTGTTCCACCGCTCGAGGCTCCGGGTGGGCATCGCGATGCCGACCAGGATGTCCTCGGGGGCGGCGGTCTCCTCGCCCTGGCCCTCAGTGTCCTGGGCCTCGGGCTCGCGCTCCTGGGAGCACGCCGCGACGCCGGACAGCAGGATCGCGGCACCGGCGACCGCCGCGATCGTCTTGAACTTGCGCAATGACATCTTCGTCACCCTTCGTCGGGCCCCGGCCCCGGCGGGGGTGCCGGTGGCCGTCGGCCGATCGTCGTGCGATGCCTGGGAGACCTCAGGCCGCCGTGTCGGCGGTCGTCGGGTTCCCGTGGTCAGTTGACGGCGCCGAACGTATGTCGGCGGGTGCCGACCGCTCAAGGCCGATCGGCCCCATCCAGGTAACGATGTCATCACAAGTTGAAGACAACGCCTGAAGCGATGGATGGGAGCGTGTGCACGGGGACAAAGGTCCCATCATGTGGACGCCGGCGCCAGCCGTCGTCGGGCCCCGCGCCGTCGTCGGACGCCCGTGACGAGGACCGACGGCGGATCCCGGGGGGCAGCCGCGGAACGAAACGACGCCGGCACCCGCGCCGCCCGGGTCCGAGCGAAGGCCGGGCGCGAGGGTGCCGGCGTCGGAAGCAACGAACGCTCGGCTGAGATTTGTTGCCGGACTGAACATATCCGGCCCGGCGCCGGTCGTCCAGCATCCGCAGGGGTCTCGGCGCCCTCCGACCGGGTGGACCTTCCTGGTCGGGGGCAGGCGGAGCCGGCGGGTCAGGCGGGCACCCAGGCCGCGGGCTCCTCCACCACGGCCTGCAGCACCTCGAGCGCCGCCCCCGTCATCGCCGGGTACCGGCCCGCGCGCGCGACGTCGACCTCGACGGCGGCCCAGGGCGCCGTGATGACGCGCCGCTCGAGCTGGGCGAGCACGGCGTCGCGCAGGTAGGGGGCGAGGTCGGCGTAGATGCCGCCGAGCACCACGCGGTCCACGTCGACGACGTGCACGACGTTCGCGAGCGCGACGCCCAGCGCGGCCCCCGCCCGCTCCAGCGCGGCCAGGACCCGGGGCTCCCCCGCGCGGGCGGCGGCCACGATGTCGGCGGCCGAGCCGGTCCGCGGCAGCCCCGCGGCCTCGTGCAGCGCGTCCTGGCCCGCGTAGGACTCGAGCGTGCCGCCCTCGTCGAACGCGCCGGCGGTGCCGAGCGCCATGTGGCCGATCTCGCCGCTCCACCCGTGCCGCCCGCCGAAGATGCGGCCGTCCAGCACGATCGCGGCGCCGATGCCGACCTCGCCGGAGACGTACACGAAGCTCGCGGGCTCGCCCCGCCGCGCCCGCGCCTCGGCCCGGGCGGCGAGGTTCGCCTCGTTCGCCAGCCGCGGCGGCATGGCCGCGAGCACGGGGTGCTCCGCCAGGAGGGCGACGACGTCGACGTCGCGCCAGCCCAGGTTCGGCGCCACCCGCAGCGGCCCCGTCACGCTGTCGACGAGGCCCGGCAGGGCGAGCGCCGTGCCGACGATGACCACGCCGTCGGCGGAGAGGACGGCCAGCACGGGCCCGGCGAGCGCGGCGAGCCGGCCGAGCACCTCCTCGGGCTCGCTGCCGCGGAAGTCGCCCTCCTCGACGCGCTGCTGCAGCACGTGCCCGCCGAGGTCCACGGCGCGCACCCCCAGGTAGTCGACGTTGACCTCCATGCCGACGGCGGCCACCGTCCCCTTCGCGGGGGCGAGCGGCACGGCCGGCCGGCCCGCCCGCTGCGCCGCGACGGGCTCGAGCTCGGCGACGAGGTTCGCGGCGAGCAGCCGGTCGACCAGAGCCGAGACGGTCGCGCGCGTCAGCCCCGTGGCCGCGGCGATGTCCGCCCGGGAGACCGGCGTCGGCGCGTCGAGCACGTGCCGCAGGGTGAGCGCCAGGTTGTGGTGGCGCAGGGACTCCTGGCGGGCCGCCCGTCCGCCCCCGGACGTCGCTCGCGCGGATGCCATGTCCTTGACCCTACCGTCCGCCACGGCATAAGTTTAGTGGGTCAACAAAATCATCGCGGGCCGCCCGGACCGGGTCGGCCACGCGCTTGGCCGGAGAGCCGGCCCCGGTTCTCGACGAGGAGACGTCATGGTTCGCAAGCCCACCCCGGAGGACAGGTTCTCGTTCGGTCTGTGGACCGTCGGCTGGCCCGCCCGCGACCAGTTCGGCGACGCCACGCGCCCCGACCTGGACCCGGTCGAGTCGGTCCACAAGCTCGCCGAGCTCGGCGCCGCCCACGTGACCTTCCACGACGACGACGTCGTCCCCTTCGGCTCCGACGACGCCGAGCGGCAGCGCATCCTCGAGCGCTTCAAGCAGGCGCTCGCCGACACGGGCATCACCGTCGAGATGGTGACGACCAACACCTTCACCCACCCGATGTTCAAGGACGGCGCGTTCACGTCCAACGACCGCCGGGTGCGTCGCTACGCGCTGCGCAAGATCCTGCGGAACATCGACCTCGCCGCCGAGCTGGGCGCCCAGACGTTCGTCATGTGGGGCGGCCGCGAGGGCGCCGAGTACGACGCCGCCAAGGACCTCTACGCCGCGCACCAGCGCTACGCCGAGGGCATCGACACCGTCGCGGGCTACATCAAGGAGAAGGGCTACGGCCTGCGGATCGCGCTCGAGCCGAAGCCGAACGAGCCGCGCGGCGACATCCTCCTGCCGACCGTCGGCCACGCGCTCGCCCTCATCGCCAGGCTCGAGAACGGCGACATCGTCGGCCTCAACCCCGAGGTGGGCCACGAGCAGATGGCGGGCCTCAACTACACGACGGGCATCGCGCAGGCGCTGTGGGCGGAGAAGCTGTTCCACATCGACCTCAACGGCCAGCGGTCCATCAAGTACGACCAGGACCTCGTGTTCGGCCACGGCGACCTGTTCAGCGCGTTCGCCACGGTCGACCTGCTCGAGAACGGCTTCCCGAGCGGCGGCCCGAAGTACACCGGCCCGATCCACTTCGACTACAAGCCGTCGCGCACCGAGGGCATGGCGGGCGTCTGGGAGTCGGCCGAGGCCAACATGGCGACCTACATCCTGCTCAAGGAGCGCGCGCAGGCGTTCCGCGCCGACCCCGAGGTGCAGGAGGCGCTCGAGGCGTCCGGCGTCTTCGAGCTCGCCAAGCCGACGCTCGACGAGGGCGAGACGCTCGCCGACTTCCTCGCCAACCGCTCGGCGTACGAGGAGGCCGACGTCACCGCCATGGCGGAGCGCGACTACCACTTCGTCCGCCTCAACCAGCTGGCCCTCGAGCACGCGCTCGGCGCCCGCTGACCCGGGAGCGACGATGACCCTCGTGGCAGGGGTGGACTCGTCCACCCAGTCCTGCAAGGTCGTCGTCCGGGACGCCGCGACCGGAGCGCTCGTGCGCTCCGGTCGCGCGTCGCACCCGGACGGCACCGAGGTCGACCCGCGCCACTGGTGGGACGCCCTGCAGGAGGCGCTCGAGGCGGCCGGCGGGCTGGACGACGTCGCGGCGCTCGCCGTCGGCGGCCAGCAGCACGGCATGGTTGCGCTCGACGCGGACGGCAACGTCGTCCGCGACGCGCTCCTGTGGAACGACACCCGCTCCGCCGACGCCGCGCTCGACCTCATCCGCGAGCTCGGCGACGGCGACGAGGCCGCGGGCGCGCGGGCGTGGGCCGAGGCGATCGGCTCGGTGCCGGTCGCGTCGCTCACGGTCACGAAGCTGCGCTGGCTGCGCGACCACGAGCCGGAGAACGCGGCGCGCGTCGCCGCCGTCTGCCTCCCCCACGACTGGCTGACCTGGCGCCTGGCCGGGTACGGCCCGGGGAACGCGGACTTCGGCGCGCTCGTCACCGACCGCTCCGACGTGTCCGGCACCGGCTACTGGTCGCCGTTCACGGAGGAGTACCGCACCGACCTGCTCGAGCGGGCGCTCGGCCACGTGCCGGCGTTGCCCCGCGTCGTCGGGCCGTCGGAGGTGGCGGCCGTCGTCGAGCGGCCGGGCGGGCGGCTGCTCCTCGGCCCGGGCGCCGGGGACAACGCCGGCGCGGCGCTCGCGCTCGCGATGGCGCCCGGCGACGTGGCCATCTCGATCGGCACCTCCGGCGTCGTCTCGGCCGTCTCGGCCGCGCCGACGGCGGACGGCACGGGGATGGTCACGGGCTTCGCCGACGCGTCCGGGGCGTACCTGCCGCTCGCGTGCACGCTCAACGCGTCGCGCGTGCTCGACGCGGCGTGCCGCGTGCTCGGCGTCGACCACCCGGGCCTGTCGGCGCTCGCGCTGCAGGCGCCCGCGGGGGCCGACGGCCTCGTCCTCGTGCCCTACCTCGAGGGCGAGCGCACGCCGAACAAGCCCGACGCCACGGGCGCGCTGCACGGCATCCGGCTGGCGAACACCACGCCTGCGCACGTCGCGCGCGCGTTCGTCGAGGGCATGCTGTGCGCGCTCGCCGACGGCCTCGACGCCCTGACCGCGCTCGGCGTGCCCGTCGAGCGGATCCGGCTCATCGGCGGCGGCGCCCAGTCCGAGGCGGTCCGGCGCATCGCGCCCGCCGTGCTCGGCATGGACGTCCTCGTGCCGGCGCCCGGCGAGTACGTGGCCGACGGCGCCGCCCGGCAGGCCGCGTGGGTGCTCTCCGTCGCCGAGGGCGGGTCGGGCGAGCAGCCGTCGTGGTCCGCCGCCGGCGCGGACGCCGAGGTGTACACGGCGGAGCCCACGCCGACCGTCCGCGAGCAGTACGCGGCGGCGCGGGACCTGGTCGTCGACCGTCGCTGACGCCGAGAAGGCGTCCGTCGGCCGCCACCGCCCATCCCCTGCGGTGAGACGAGGGCCCCGGGAGGAGACTCCCGGGGCCCTCGCTGCTGGTGCGACGCGTCAGCGCGCGTCGAAGGCGGCCTTCACCTCGGCCGGGATGCGGCCGCGGTCGCTCACCGAGTACCCGTGCGCCCGGGCCCACTCGCGGATCTCGGCGTTCTTGCCGCTCGAGGAGCGGGACCCGCTGCGGCGGGTGCCGGTCGCCCGGCGGCCGCCGACGCGGCGCGCGTGCCCGACCCACGGCGCGAGGGCCTCCCTCAGCTTCGCCGCGTTCGCGGACGTGAGGTCGATCTCGTAGGCCACCCCGTCGAGCGAGAACGACACCGTCTCGTCAGCCGTACCGCCATCGATGTCGTCGACGAGGACGACCTGGACCTTCTGTGCCATCGAGAGTCCTTCTTCCGTCGGGGGGGAATGACACGCGGGAGCGTGCTGCCGATATCCTCAGACGCTACAACACGGTGCGCCGTTCCCGCACGGCGGGCGATCGCTATTCCGACCGCTTTTCCGACGCCGCCTCCATCCGCGCGATGGCCGCGCGCTCGCGCCGATCGGCGCGGATGATCGCGCGCATCGCGAACCAGAAGATTCCGCCGACGGCGACGGACGGGGCGAGCGCGGCGAGCACCTCGAGGGGGGTGGCCATGCGGCGATCCTACGTCGACGGTCGGCATGTGCGGCCGCACGCCCGGGGTGGACGGCGACGCCGCAGGTCAGCGCGCCGGCCGCACGAGCGGGAACAGGATCGTCTCGCGAATGCCCAGCCCCGTCAGGGCCATGAGCAGGCGGTCGATGCCCATCCCCATTCCCCCGGACGGCGGCATCGCGTGCTCCATCGCGGTGAGGAAGTCCTCGTCGACCGACATGGCCTCCTCGTCGCCCGCCGCGGCGAGTCGGGCCTGCTCCTCGAATCGCCGGCGCTGCACCACCGGGTCCACGAGCTCCGAATAGGCGGTCGCGAGCTCGAATCCGCGAACGTAGAGGTCCCACTTCTCGACCACGCCGTCGATCTCACGATGATCACGTGTGAGCGGGCTCGTCTCGACCGGGAAGTCGCGCACGAACGTGGGTGCGTGCAGGCCCTTTCCGACGTGGTGCTCCCACAGCTCCTCGACGAGCTTGCCGTGGTTCTGCCGGGCCGGGTCGATCTCGAGGTCGAACCGCTCGACGAGCCGCAGGAGGTGCTCGACGGGCGTCCGCGGCGTGATCTCCTCGCCGATGGCCTCGGACAGCGACGGGTACAGGCCGATGGCGGCCCACTCGCCGCCCAGGTCGTACTCCGTCCCGTCCGCGAGCGTGACGACCGTCGTGCCGAACACGTCGAGCGCCGCGGTCTGCACGAGGTCGCGGGTGAGCTCGGCCATGGTGTCGTAGTCGCCGTAGGCCTCGTACGCCTCGAGCATCGCGAACTCGGGCGAGTGCGCCCAGTCGGCGCCCTCGTTGCGGAAGTTCCGGTTGATCTCGAAGACCTTCTCGATCCCGCCGACGACGGCCCGCTTGAGGAACAGCTCCGGCGCGATCCGCAGGTACAGGTCGATGTCGAACGCGTTCATGTGCGTGACGAACGGCCGCGCCGCCGCGCCCCCGTGCTGCGTCTGGAGCATCGGCGTCTCGACCTCGACGAACCCGCGCCGGTGGAAGTTCTCCCGCAGGGAGCGGACGACGGCGGCCCGCACCCGCACCGCGTCGCGGGCCTGCGGCCGCACGATGAGGTCGACGTAGCGCTGGCGGACCCGCGCCTCCTCGCTGAGCGGCTTGTGCAGCACGGGCAGCGGGCGCAGCGCCTTGGCGGCCAGCGCCCACTCGGTGGCCATGACGGACAGCTCGCCGCGCCGCGAGCAGACGACGCGCCCGCGGGCGAACAGGTGGTCGCCCAGGTCGACGTCGTCCTTGAACCGCTCGAGGGACTCCTCGCCGACCTCCGCCTGGCTGAGCATGACCTGCAGGCGCCGCCCCTCGCCGTCCTGCACGGTGGCGAAGCACAGCCGGCCCGTGTTCCGCAGGAACACGACCCGCCCGGCCACGCCGACGACGACGTCGGTCTCCTCGCCCGCGGCGAGGTCGCCGTGGTCGGCGCGCACCTGCGCGATCGTGTGGGTCACCGGCACGCCGACGGGGTAGGCCTCCCGGCCCTCGGCGAGGATCCGGTCGCGCTTGGCCCGGCGGACGCGCATCTGCTCGGGGAGGTCGTCCTCCGCCGCCACTGCCCGGTCGGTCCCGGGGTCGCCCGCGCTGCTGGTCACCCCGGGATCCTAGTGGGCGGGTCGAGGAGGTCGAGCGCGACGTCCAGCGCGGGCGAGGAGTGCGTGAGCGCGCCGACGGAGAGGTAGTCGACGCCGGTCGCGGCCACGGCCGCCGCGGTGTCGAGCGTGAGCCCGCCCGTGGCCTCGAGCTCGACGCGGCCGGTCTCGGGCTCGCGGGCCCGCACGGCGGCGACGACCTCGCGCAGCACGGCCGGGGGCATGTTGTCGAGGAGCAGGAAGCGCGCGCCGGCGTCGATCGCCGTCATCGCCTGCTCGAGGGTGTCGGCCTCGACCTGGACCGGCGCGTCGGGGAACGCGGCGCGCACGGCCGCGATCGCCTCGGCCACGCCGCCGGCCGCGAGCACGTGGTTGTCCTTGACCATCGCGACGTCGTACAGGCCCATGCGCTTGTTGGTCCCGCCGCCGCAGCGGACGGCGTACTTGTCGAGCGCGCGCAGGCCGGGCGTGGTCTTGCGGGTGTCGAGCACGCGGGCGCCCGTGCCCTCGAGCGCGTCCGCCCAGCGCCGGGTGTGCGTCGCGACGCCGGAGGCGTGCGAGAGCAGGTTGAGCAGCGTGCGCTCGCCGACGAGCAGCGTGCGCACCGGGCCGCGCACGGTGGCGAGGACGTCGCCCGGGCGCACGCGGGCGCCGTCGGGCACGGCGGGCTCGACGACGGCGGCCGGCAGGCCCAGCCGCGCGCCGACCTGGGCGAGCACCTCCGCGACGACGGGCAGCCCCGCGACGACGCCGGCCGCCCGGGCGACGACGTGGGCCGTGCCCGTGGCGTCGGCGGGCACGGTGGCCTCGGTCGTGAGGTCGCGCCCGGGGGTGCCGCCGAGGTCCTCGTCGAGGGCGCGGGCGACGGTGTCGCGGAGCCAGTGCGGGTCGAGATCCACGGCCCGACAGTATCGGCTGACATACCCCGGCGGGTATGATGGGTCCCACGCGCCGAGGGAGGACCGCATGCAGCTCGACCCCGCGGAGATGACCGCCGTCGTCAACCGCCTGCGCCGCGCCCAGGGGCAGGTCGGGGGCGTCATCAAGATGCTCGAGAGCGGCGCGGACTGCGCCGACGTCGTCACCCAGCTCGCCGCCGCCGCCAAGGCCCTCGACCGGGCCGGCTTCGCGATCATCTCCACCGGCCTCGAGCGCTGCCTCACCGAGGGCGAGGAGGCCGCGGGCATCGACCGCGAGCGGCTCCAGAAGCTCTTCCTGTCGCTGGCCTGAGCGCTACGGGCCGGGCGACGGGCTCACCGGGGCCCGGTCCAGGCGCAGGGCGCCGTCGGGGTCGAGCGACGCGACGACGCGCACGCGCCACGCGTCGTCGGGCTCCGGGAAGTCCGCCCGGAAGTGGCCCCCGCGGCTCTCGGTCCGCTCGGCCGCGGTCGCGGTGAGGACCGTCGCCACCTGGTGGAGGTTGGTCGTCTCCCACTCCGCGGTCTGCGGCTGGGCGACCACGCCCGGGGCCGTCGGCGACGTCGGCACCTGGGCCAGGCCCCGGGCGGCCGCCTCGAGACCCTCGCCCGTCCGGATCACGCCGGGCCCCAGCGCGGACAGCCGCTGCACGCGGGCCCGGGCCGCCGCCGCGACGAGGCCCGCCGGCCCCGGCCGCTCGGCGGGCTCGCGCAGGGCGAGCTCCCCGGCCTGCACGCGCGCCCCGATGTCCGCGGCCGCGCGGTGGGCGAACACCACGCCCTCGAGCAGCGAGTTCGACGCGAGCCGGTTCGCGCCGTGCACGCCCGTGCACGCCACCTCCCCCGCCGCGTACAGCCCCGGCACCCCGGCGCGGCCGTGCAGGTCCGTGAGCACCCCGCCCGAGTGGAAGTGGTGCGCCGGGGCGACCGGGACGAGGTCCGTCGCCAGGTCGATGCCCTCGGCGAGCAGCCGGGCGTGGATCGTCGGGAAGCGCGCACGCACGAAGCCCGGGTCGAGGTGGCGGCAGTCGAGGTAGACGTGGTCGGCGCCCGTCGCCGCCATCCGCCGCACGATCGCGTGCGCGACGACGTCGCGCGGGGCGAGCTCCGCCATCGGGTGCACGTCGGGCATGAAGCGCACGCCGTCGGTGTCGAGCAGCATCGCACCCTCGCCGCGGACCGCCTCGGACACGAGCGGCAGCTGCCCCTTCGCGCCGGCGCCGAGCCACAGCACCGTCGGGTGGAACTGCACGAACTCCATGTCCGCGACCGGCGCGCCCGCGCGCAGCGCCGCCGCGAGCCCGTCGCCCGTCGCGAGCGCCGGGTTCGTCGAGGACGGGTAGACCTGGCCGATCCCGCCCGTCGCGAGCAGCACCGCGGGCGCCAGCGCCGCGCCGACGCCGTCCCGCGTCCCCTCGCCCATGACGTGCAGGGTGACCCCGCAGACCGGGCCGGGCGCGCCGTCGGGCCCCGGCTCCGCGGTGAGCAGGTCGAGGACGATGGCGTGCTCGATCACCTCGACCCCGGGGTCGTTGCGCACGGCCTCGATCCGGGCGACGAGCGCGCGGCTGATCTCCGCGCCGGTCGCGTCGCCGCCGGCGTGCGCGATCCGGTTGGTGCCGTGGCCGCCCTCCCGGGTGAGCGAGATCCGGCCGGCCTGGTCGACGTCGAACGCGGCGCCGAGGCCGGCGAGCTCGCGCACGCGGTCCGGGCCCTCCGAGACGAGGACGTCCACCGCGACCGGGTCGCACAGTCCGGCGCCCGCCGTGAGGGTGTCGCGGCTGTGCGCCTCGGGGGTGTCCTGCGGGTCGAGCGCCGCCGCGATGCCGCCCTGCGCCCACACGGTGGAGCCGGAGGCCAGCACGCTCTTCGTGATGAGCAGCACGCGCGGCACGCGGGCACGCAGCTCGAGCGCCGCGGTGAGCCCCGCGATGCCCGACCCGACGACGATGGCGTCCGCGGACGTCGTCCAGCCCGGGGCCGGGGCGGCCAGGCGCCGCGCGAGCCTCACCGGAGGGGGACCGGGTCCGTCAGCGGGGGCCGTCGGCCCAGGCGATGGCCGCCGTCCGCATGCCCGCGGGCGGCGCGCCCGGGTCGCCGTCCACGCTGACGATGCGGTTGGCCGCGTCGACGTGCACGACGCGCGGGGAGTACGTGCGCGCCTCGTCGTCCGGGAGCATCGCGTAGGCGATGACGATGATCATGTCGCCCGGGTGCACGAGGTGCGCGGCGGCGCCGTTGACGCAGACGACGCCGGAGCCCGGGTCGCCCGCGATCGCGTAGGTGGTCAGGCGCGCGCCGTTGGTGACGTCGACGACGTCGACCTGCTGCCCGGGCAGGATCCCGGAGGCGGCGAGGAGGTCCGCGTCGAGGGTGATGGAGCCGACGTAGTCGAGCTCGGCCGCCGTCACCGTCGCGCGGTGGATCTTGCCGACCATCATCGTGCGCAGCCAGCTCGCGGTCATCGTCCCTCCTCCCCTCGCGTCCGGTGGCCCAGGGTGACCATCGTATTGTCGATCAGCCGGGTGCTGCCCACCCGGGCGGCCAGCGCGAGCAGCGCCGGCCCCGTCGCGTCGTCGTTCACGTCCGTCATGGTCTCCGGGTCCACGAGGGCCACGTAGTCGGTCGAGACGCCCTCCTGCGCGGCGAGCACCTCCTGCGCGGCGCGGCGCACCTCGGCCGCCCCCGCACCGCGTGCGGCGGCCGCCTCGGCGGCGAGCACCGCCTCGTACAACGCCCGCGCCCGCGCCCGCTGTTCCCCGTCGAGGTAGGCGTTGCGGGAGGAGAGGGCCACGCCGTCGTGGTCGCGCACGATGGGGCCCGCCACGATCTCCACCGGCACGTCGAGGTCGCGGACCATCCGGCGGACCGCCGCGAGCTGCTGGGCGTCCTTCTGGCCGAAGAGGGCGACGTCGGGCGCGACGAGGTGGAGCAGCTTGAGGACGACCGTGAGGACGCCGTCGAAGTGGCCCGGCCGCACGGCCCCCTCGAGCACCTCGCCGAGCGCGCCCGCGCGGACGGTGACGACGGGCGGCTCGGGGTACACCTCGGCGACGTCGGGGGCGAAGACGACGTCGGCCCCCGCGCCCGCGAGCAGGCGCAGGTCGCCCTCGAGGTCGCGCGGGTAGCGGTCGAGGTCCTCGCCCGCGCCGAACTGCAGCGGGTTGACGAAGATCGTGACCACCACCTGGTCGGCCAGCTCGCGCGCGCGGCGCACGAGCGACAGGTGGCCCTCGTGCAGGGCGCCCATCGTCATGACGACGGCGCGCCGCGGACGGGCGCCGTCGGGCGCGCCCAGGGCCTCGCGCAGCTCGGCGCGCGTGCGGCACACGCGCGGGGTGACCGGGTCGCTCATCGCGGACCTCCCTCCGGCTCGGCGAGCGCGTCGAGCAGCGCCTCGGCCTGCTCGGGCCGCAGCCGCCCGCCCGCGAGCGCGCGGGTCGCCGCGGCGCGGGCCAGCACGCGGTACG
>JAAZAC010000004.1 GCA_012514545.1 Actinomycetales bacterium
GGCGAGACCCAGCGGGCGGTGCTCGAGGTCGTGGGGCCGATCTTCGTCGAGTCCGGCGACGTGTCCAGCCAGGACGCCGTCGACGACGCCCTCGACACCCTGTTCGAGCCGCGGTTCGCCGAGGCGGCCGACCCGTCCCGGATCGCCGACTGACCCGGGGTGGTGGGGCGCACCAGGGGGGCGCCCCACCCCCCCGACCCCGTCCGCTCCCGACACCTGGAGACACCATGACCGTTCCCGGCACCCTCGGCACGGGCCGCCTCTCACCCGTCGTCGGCGCGGCGGGCCCCCGCGCCGCGACCGACCCCGCCGGCGAGCGCCCGGCACCCCCGGCGGCGTCCCCGCCGGCGACGGGCACGGCCGTCGGCGAGCGGGACGGCGCGGGGCGCGACGCCGTGCGGGCCCGCGCGGGCACCCGGCCCGGCCGGGCGCGGCGCGCCGCGCTCGCCGCCGTCGTCCCCCTCGGGCTGCTCGGCCTGTGGCAGCTGCTCACCGCGGTCACCGGCACGTTCGCGCCCTACGAGCTCCCCGCCCCGGGCGCCGTCTGGGGCGCCGCCGTCGAGCTGGCCGAGCGCGGTGAGCTCGCCACCCACGTCGCCATCTCCACCCAGCGCGTGCTGCTCGGCTTCGCGATCGGCAGCGGCGTCGGGCTCCTGCTCGGCGCCGTCGTCGGGCTCTCCCGCCTCGGGGACGTGCTCCTGGCCGGCACCCTCGGCGCCCTGCGCGCCGTGCCCTCGCTGGCCTGGGTGCCGCTCCTGCTCGTCTGGCTCAAGATGGGCGAGACCTCCAAGGTGACGCTCATCGCCATCGGCGCGTTCTTCCCCGTCTACACGACGGTCGCCTCGGCGCTGCGGCACGTGGACCCGCACCTCGTCGAGGCCGGCCGCGCGTACGGGCTGCGGGGCGCGCGCCTCCTCGCCCGCGTCCAGCTCCCGGCCGCGACGCCGGCCGTCGTGGCGGGCCTGCGCCTCGCCCTCGCGCAGTCCTGGCTCTTCCTCGTCGCCGCCGAGCTCATCGCCTCGGCCATGGGCCTCGGGTTCCTGCTCAACGACTCCCAGTACAACGGCCGAACCGACCGGATCCTCCTCGCGATCGTGCTCCTCGCCGTGCTGGGCAAGACCACCGACGCCCTCATCGGTGTGGCCGAGCGCCGTCTGGTGCGACGCTGGTAGCCCGCCGACCCTCCCGGGAGGACGCATGACCGACCGTCAGTGGGGCTTCCGCACCCGCGCGCTGCACGCCGGCGGGATCCCCGACGCCGCCACGGGCGCGCGGGCGGTGCCGATCTACCAGACGACGAGCTTCGTCTTCGACGACACCGCCGACGCGGCCAGCCTGTTCGCCCTGCAGAAGTTCGGGAACATCTACTCCCGCATCGGCAACCCCACCGTCGCCGCGCTCGAGGAGCGCATCGCCTCGCTCGAGGGCGGCATCGGGGCCGTCGCGACGGCGTCGGGCATGGCGGCGGAGTTCATCACGTTCGCCGCGCTCGTCGGGGCGGGCGACCACGTCGTCGCGTCCGCCCAGCTCTACGGCGGCACCGTCACCCAGCTCGACGTCACGCTGCGCCGCTTCGGCGTCGACACCACGTTCGTGCCCGGCACCGACCCCGCGGACTACGCGGCGGCGATCCGGCCCGAGACGAAGGTCGTCTACACCGAGGTCATCGGGAACCCGTCGGGCGAGATCGCCGACCTCGCGGGCCTCGCCGACGTCGCGCACGCCGCCGGCCTGCCCCTCGTCGTCGACGCCACCCTCGCGACGCCGTACCTGTGCCGACCGATCGAGCACGGCGCCGACATCGTCATCCACTCCGCGACGAAGTTCCTCGGCGGCCACGGGACGACGCTCGGCGGCGTCGTCGTGGAGTCCGGCCGCTTCGACTGGGGCAACGGGCGGTTCCCGCAGATGACGGAGCCCGTGCCCTCCTACGGCGGCGTGCGCTGGTGGGAGAACTTCGGCGAGTACGGCTTCCTCACCAAGCTCCGCAGCGAGCAGCTCCGCGACATCGGGCCGGCCCTGTCCCCGCAGGCCGCGTTCCACCTGCTCCAGGGCGTGGAGACGCTGCCGCAGCGGATGGACGCCCACCTCGCGAACGCGCGCGCGGTCGCCGAGTGGCTCGAGGCCGACCCGCGGATCGCGTACGTCAGCTGGGCGGGGCTGCCGTCGCACCCGCACCACGAGCGCGCGGCCCGGTACCTGCCGCTCGGGCCGGGCGCCGTCTTCGCGTTCGGTGTGCGGGGCACCGCGACCGTCCCGGCCCGGCGGGCCGGCCAGGCCTTCATCGAGCACCTGCAGCTCGCGAGCCACCTCGCCAACATCGGCGACGCCCGGACCCTCGTCATCCACCCGGCGTCGACGACGCACCAGCAGCTGTCCGCCGAGCAGCTCGCCGCCGCGGGCGTGCCCGAGGACCTCGTGCGGATCAGCGTCGGCCTCGAGGACCCGGAGGACATCGTCTGGGACCTGGACCAGGCGCTCACCGCGGCCGTCGGGCCGGCCGAGGGCGCGCCGTCCGCGGGCGCGGCGACGAACGGCGCGGTGGACGCGCCCGGCGCCGGGCCGCAGACTTCCCCCGAGGGGACGGAGGTGCGGGCATGAGCTTCATCGCCCCGGTGGCCACCGGCGACGCGTGCGCCGTCCCCGCGCCCGCCCCCGACGTCGCCGCCCGCACCTGGACGGGGCCGGGCGCCGCCGAGCGCCTGGCGATCCTGCGCCGCACGCGCACCGTCGCGATGGTCGGCGCGTCGGCGAACCCGGCGCGCGCCAGCTACTTCGTGGCGACCTACCTGCTCGCGTCCACGGACTACGACGTGTACTTCGTCAACCCGCGGGCCACGGAGATCCTCGGGCGGCCGGTGTACCCGTCGCTCGCGGAGCTGCCCGTCGTGCCGGACCTCGTCGACGTCTTCCGCCGCCACGACGACCTGCCGGGCGTGCTCGAGGAGACGCTCGCCGTCGGCGCCCGGACGCTCTGGCTCCAGCTCGGGTCCTGGCACGAGGAGGTGGCCCGCGCGGGCGAGGCCGCGGGCCTGGAGGTCGTCATGGACCGGTGCCTGAAGATCGAGCACGCCCGGTTCCACGGCGGCCTGCACCTCGCCGGCTTCGACACCGGCGTCGTCAGCTCCCGCCGGCCCCGGCTCCGCTGAGGTCGCCGCCGGGCGCGCCCACGCCCGGCCCCACGTCGGCCGGCCCGTCGTCGTCCGGCCACCAGATCGCGCGCCGCAGGACCACCCGGGCGTCGTCGTCGTGGGAGGTCAGCGGGCAGCCCTCCGCGCGCAGCAGCGCCAGCGCGCGCGTGCGGTGCGCCGCCGGCGGCCGGCCGGACGCGTCGACGACCCGCCACCACGGCACCGCGCCGCCCGACCGGGCCATCACCTGCCCCACCATGCGCGGCCCGCCGCGGCCGAGCCGCTCCCGCAGCACCTCCGCGACGGTGCCGTAGGTCGTCGCGCGGCCGGGCGGGACGTGCTCGACGACGTCGAGCACCGCCTCCGCGTACTCCTCGTCCACGCCGTCCCTCCGGTCACCCCGTCAGTCGCGGTGCACGAGGATGAGCGCCCGGTCGTCCGTGTCCCCCGCCCGCACGCCCGCGACGACGGCGTCCGCGCCGCCGGAGCGCGTGGCGACGAAGCGCTCGACCTCCCCCATCAGGCGGTCGATGCCGAGCTCGACGTCCGCGCCGGGCGACTCGACGAGCCCGTCCGTGTAGAGCATCACCGTGTCGCCGGGCTCCACCACGCCCTTGTGCACCGCGAACGTGGGCGACTCGACGACGCCGAGGGCCGGCCCGCCCGTCGTGTCCAACCGCTCGACGCGCCCCGAGCCCGCGTGGTGGTGCACGGCCGGCGGGTGCCCGGCGGTCGAGACGGTGAACTCGCCGGTGTCGAGCCGGAGGGTCAGGTGCACCGCCGTCGCGAAGCCCTCCGGCCAGTCCTGGCCGAGGAGGTAGGCGTTCGCCGCCGGGAGGAACTGCTCGGGCGGCATCGTGCCCAGCAGGCCGCCGAACGCGCCGGAGAGCAGCAGGGAGCGGACGCCCGCGTCCTGGCCCTTGCCCGAGACGTCGACGAGCACGATCTCGAGCTGCGTCCCGGACCGGCTGCGCGCCGCCACCACGAAGTCGCCGGAGAACGCCTCCGCGTACGCCGACCGCACGACGCTGTCGACCCGCCACGGCGGCGGCAGCGGCGGGATGCGGCCGTGCGCCTCGAGCCGGTCGCGCAGGTCGACGAGCATGAGGTCGCTCGCCGCGCCCTGCAGGCCGAGGCGGTCGCGCGTGCGCACGAACACGATCGCCGCGAGCACGCCCGCGCCGAGCACGACGCCCTCCCCCGGGTCGAACCGGGCGAGGTCCGCGACCTGGATGGCCACCGCCTGGCCCACGACCGCCGCGCACAGCACCGCCATGCCCGGCACGCGCAGCACGAACACGCCGAGCAGCACGACGAACAGCGCGCTCGTCGGGGGCACCCAGGCGGGCAGCCAGACCATGCCCAGCGTGGACAGCACGGACAGGCCGACGAGCACCGCCGTCGCCGAGGGCTGCCGCGCGGCGAGGCGTCGCCATCGGGCCACGTCCGGCAGGCGCAGCCGACGCGCCGCGGCGCGACGTCGGGCGGCGGCCACGCGGGTCACCGGCTGAGGGTAACCCGCCCGGCCCGCCGCGCGGGGGCACCGGGCGGCCCCGCCACGAGCACGCCGGCCCGGCACCGGCCCGCGCCGCGCGGAAAGCGCTGCGCGTCCGGCGGGTCCCTCCGGCACGATGTGCCCCATGACCTCGCTGCCGGACGGCTACCGCGCCGTCGACCTCACCCCCGAGCGCCTGCTGGACGTCCTCACCGTGGACACGTGGGCGTTCCCCTCCGGCGTCGACGAGAGCAAGCTCGCGGAGCTGCCGTCGTCCCTCAGCTGGGACCGCACGCGCGGCGTCGAGGCGCCCGACGGCGAGCTCGTCGCCATGCACTCGTCGTTCCCGTTCCGCGCGTTCCCCGTGCCCGGCGCGCGGACGGCCGTCTCCGGCCTGACGTGGGTGGGCGTGCACCCGGGGCACCGGCGCCGCGGCCTGCTGCGCTTCATGATCGAGCAGCACTTCGCCAAGAGCCTCGAGCGCGGCGAGGCGGTCTCGGCGCTCTGGGCCGCCGAGGCCGCGATCTACGGCCGGTTCGGCTACGGCATGGCCTCGACCGACCTGCGCCTCACCATCCCACGCGGCGCCGCCCTGCGCGACGTGCCCGGCGCCGCCGACCTGCGCGTGCGCATCGCCAAGCTCGACCCGGAGCGCCACGACGACGTCATCCACGCGGTGCACGCGCGCGTGGACCGGCCGGGCTGGGTCACCCGCGAGACGCCGGAGCACCGCCGCTCGTTCCTCGCCGACCCCGAGTTCTTCCGGGACGGCGCCGAGTCGCTGCGCCTCGCGCTCGTCGAGGACGCGGACGGCAGCCCGCGCGGCTACGCGCTCTTCCGGCGCAAGGAGGGCTGGGTCTTCGAGGGCCCGCGCGGTGTCGTGCGCGTGCGCGAGGTCGTCGCGCAGGACGCCGCGACGGCGCGCGCGCTGTGGGGCGTGCTCACCGACCTCGACCTCATGGCCAAGCTCGACGTGGACGCGGTCGCGGTCGACGACCCGATCTGGCACCTGCTCGTGGACCCGCGCGCGACCAACGCGCTCCTCGGCGACAACCTGTGGGTGCGCGTGCTCGACGTGCCCGCCGCCCTGTCCGCCCGCCGCTACCAGGCGCCCGTCGACGTCGTGCTCGAGGTGACCGACGCGATGGTGCCCGCCAACGCCGGCCGCTGGCGCGTCGTCGGCGGGCCGGACCACGCGACGGTGACGCGCACGGACGACGAGGCCGACCTCGCCCTGGACGTGCGCGAGCTGGGCACCGCCTACCTGGGCGGCGTCTCGCTCGCCGCGCTCGCCGGGGCGGGTCTCGTCACCGAGCTGCGCCCGGGCACGCTGCACGGCGCCGCCGTGGGCTTCGGCTGGCCGGTCGCCCCGGGGTGCTCGTTCGTCTGGTGACGGCGGGGGTGTCGGGGCGGCCGGGAGGCGCCGGCGCCGGCGACGTCAGCGGCGCGCCTCGTAGGCCGCGAGCTGGTCGATCCGCCGCTGGTGGCGCGCCTCGCCGCTGAACGGCTCGGCGAGGAACGCGTCGACGATCGCGACGGCGTCGTCCACCGGGTGCTGGCGGGCGCCGATCGCGACGACGTTCGCGTCGTTGTGCTGCCGCGCGAGCGTGGCCGTCGCGACGTTCCAGGCGAGCGCGGCCCGCACGCCGCGCACCTTGTTCGCGGCGATCTGCTCGCCATTGCCCGACCCGCCGATGACGACGCCGAGGCTCCCGGGCTCCGCCACGACGGCCTCGGCGGCCGCGAAGCAGACCGCCGGGTAGTCGTCCTCGGGGTCGTACTCGGCCGCCCCGTGGTCGACGACGTCGTGGCCGGCGGCGCGCAGGTGCTCGACGAGGTGGACCTTCAGATCGAAGCCCGCGTGGTCGGCGGCGATGTGGATGCGCATGGCGCTCATCCTGCCGCACCCGACGGCCGCGCCTGCACGGACTCCCGCCGGGTGAGCTGCGCGGGCAGGATGCGCTGGATCGGCCCGGCGGCCGGGTCCGCGAGGAGCTGCAGGAGCACCTCGACCATGAGCCGGCCCATCTCCTCGAGCGGCTGGCGGACGGACGTCAGGGGCGGGTTCGCCGTCGGCGCGAGGATCGAGTCGTCGTAGCCGACGACGGACACGTCGGCCGGCACCCGCCGCCCGCTCGCGCCGAGCACCTTGAGCGCGCCGGTGGCCATGAGGTCCGAGGCGACGAAGACGCCGTCGAGGTCGGGCTGGGCGGCGAGCAGGCGCGCCATGGCGTTCGCCCCGCCGTCGGCGGTGAAGTCGCCGTACGCGACGGGCGGCACGGGCAGCCCCTCCTCGGTGAGGACGTCCCGCCACCCGGCCACGCGGTCCACGGCCACGCCCATGTCGGGCGGCCCGGCGATCGTGCCGATGACGCGGCGCCCGGCCGCGACGAGCTCCGCGGTGGCCAGGCGCGCGCCGCCGTAGTTGTCGACGTCGACGTAGGAGTGCACGTCGGGCTCGGAGTCCACGGGGCGGCCCAGGTAGACGACGGGGACGGCGCTGTGCCGCAGCACCCGGGGCAGGTGCGTGCTGTGCGCCTCGACGATGACGAGGGCGCCGTCGACGTGGCTGCCGTCGAGGTAGCGGCGCAGCAGCGCCTCGTCCTGCCCGGCGAGCAGCAGGACCATCTGGAGCGACCGCTCGGTGACGGCGGCCGTCGCGCCGCGCAGCGGCTGGGCGAAGAACGAGTGCGGGAGCTCGGCGAGGTCGCGCTCGGTGAGCACGAGCCCGATCGAGTCGTGCCGGCCGCGGGCGAGCGACCGCGCGGCGAGATTGGGTCGGTAGCCGAGGTCCCCGGCCGCCTTGCGGACCGCCGCGACGGCGGCCTCGCGGACGGACGGCACGCCGTTGAGGACCCGCGACGCGGTCGCACGGGACACACCGGCGGCCGCGGCGACGTCCTCGAGCGTGACGGGGCGCCGGGCGGGGGCGGTGGGCTGCGCGGCTCGCTGCACGGCCCCATGGTGGCACGCGCCCGGGCCCCGTGGGGCGGTGGCGACCGCCGATCGAGAGAGCGCTTTCTCGACACGCGACCCGCGGCCCGACGGCGGGGTGGCGGCTCCCCGCGCCGGCCCCCGCCTGGGGACGGGCGCGCCATGGCCGAGCCCGCCCCCGGTCCCGTATGGTCTGACGTGGGACCGCGCGCCGGAGAGCGCTCTCTCGCCCGGTCCGCCGTGCATCGCACGACCCCCGACCGGACGTCGCGGCGCCCCGCCGCAGTGGAAGGCAAGTTTCGATGGCCCTCAGCAGCAGTGACCGAGCCCGCGTGGACGCCCTCCTCGCGCAGATGCCCCTCGAGCGCAAGCTCGCCCAGCTCGTCGGCGCGTGGATCGGGATCGACGCCACCACGGGGGCCGTGGCGCCCGCGCAGAACGAGAACATGCCGACGAGCCCGGACTGGCCCACGCTCGCGAGCACGGGGCTCGGCCACATCACCCGCCTGTACGGCACGCGCCCGATCGACCCGACCGAGGGCCGCGCCGCGCTCCGCCGGATGCAGGCGGACCTGCGCCGGCAGACCGGCGTCGGCGCGATCGCGCACGAGGAGGTGCTCACCGGCGTCGCGACCTGGAAGGCGACCACCTTCCCGTCGCCGCCCGCCTACGGCGCCACGTGGGACCCCGAGCTCATCGAGGCCGTCGGCGCCGCGATCGCCGAGTCCATGCACGCGCTCGAGGTGCACCAGGGCCTCGCGCCGCTGCTCGACGTCGTCTACGACGCGCGGTGGGGCCGCGTCGAGGAGTGCTTCGGCGAGGACCCCTACCTCGTCGGCGTGCTCGGCGCCGCGTACGTCCGCGGCCTCGAGCGCGCGGGCGTCGTCGCCACGCTCAAGCATTTCGTCGGCTACTCCGCGTCGCAGGGCGGCCGCAACCTCGGCCCGGTGCACGTCGGCCCGCGCGAGCTGGCCGAGGTGCTGCTGTACCCGTTCGAGGTCGCGCTCCGCGAGGGCGGCGCCCGTGCGGTCATGCCGTCGTACTCGGAGATCGACGGCGTCCCCGTGCACGGCGACCCGGCGATCCTCACGGACCTGCTGCGCGAGCGGTGGGGGTTCACCGGCACCGTCGTCGCCGACTACTTCGGCGTGAACTTCCTGCAGACGCTGCACGGCGTGAGCGACAGCAAGGCGGCCTCCGGCGAGCGCGCGCTCCTCGCCGGCCTCGACGTCGAGCTGCCGAACGCCGACTGCTTCCCCGCCCTGGCCGACGGCGAGCCCTCCGCCGAGGTCCTCGCCGCCATCGACCGGTCCGTCCGCCGCGTGCTCGAGCTCAAGGCCGAGCTCGGCCTCCTCGACGAGCCCGCCGAGCAGTCGGACGAGCCGATCGACCTCAACCCGCCGGCCCACGTCGCCCTCGCGCGCCGCGTCGCCGAGGAGTCCGTCGTCCTCCTCGCGAACGACGGCGTGCTCCCCCTGGCCGCCCCGCGGCGCGTCGCCGTCATCGGGCCGAACGCCGACAGCGGCGCCGCGCTCCTCGGCGACTACTCGTTCACCAACCACGTCGAGGTGCACCACCCCGACGTCGAGCCCGGCCTGCGCATCGCCACGGTCCTCGAGGCGCTGCGGGCGGAGCTCGGCGGCGCGGAGGTCACCCACGCCCCCGGCTGCGACGTGCGCGAGCCGGGCCGCGAGGGCTTCGCGGAGGCGGTCGCGCTCGCGTCCGACGCCGACGTGGCCGTCCTCGTCGTCGGCGACCGCTCGGGGCTCTTCGGCCGCGGCACGGTCGGCGAGGGCTGCGACGTCGACAGCCTCGAGCTGCCCGGCGAGCAGCGCGCCCTCGTCGAGGCCGTGCTCGAGACCGGCACGCCGGTCGTGCTCGTCCTCGTGACCGGCCGGCCCTACGCCCTCGGCTGGGCCGTGGGCCGCGCGTCGGCGATCGTCCAGGCGTGGTTCCCGGGCCAGGAGGGCGCCGCCGCGGTCGCGGGCGTGCTCTCGGGCCGGGTCAACCCGTCGGGCCGCACCACGCTGTCCTTCCCGTCGTCCGCGGGCATGATGCCGACGACCTACCGGCACGTCCGCCTCGCGGGCAAGGTCGACGTGACGAACCTCGACCCGACCCCGGTGTTCCCGTTCGGGCACGGCCTGTCGTACACGACGTTCGAGCGGTCCGACCTGCGGCTGTCCGCGCCCGAGGTGGCCACCGACGGCGCCGTCGACGTGACGGTCCGCGTGACGAACACCGGCGACCGGGCCGGCGCCGACGTCGTCCAGCTCTACGTGCACGACGTCGTGGCGCCCGTGACGCGCCCGGAGGTCGCCCTCGTCGGCTTCGCGCGCGTGGCGCTCGAGCCGGGCGAGTCCCGCGAGGTGACGTTCCACCTGGCCGCGGACCGGCTCGCGTGGGTCGGCCAGGACCTCGAGTGGACCGTCGCGCCGCACCGGGCCGCGCTGTCCGTGGGCGCGTCCGCGGCGGACCTCGGGCCCACCGCGCACCTCACGGTGACCGGGCCGGCGCGGACCCTCGGCGCGGACCGCGTGCTCACCACGCCCGTCACGGTCGCCTGACCGTTCGGCGGTCTGCCGTCGGCGGACGGCGGCGGGGACCGCGCGCCCGCTCGCTTAGCCTGGGCCCATGACGACCGACGCCACGGGGCTGCGCAGCGGCATCGACACCTCGACCTTCGACCCGACCACGCGCCCGCAGGACGACCTGTTCCGGCACGTCAACGGGCGGTGGCTCGACACGTTCGAGATCCCCGCGGACCGCGCGGCCGACGGCGCCACGCGCGAGCTGCACGACCGCGCCGAGGAGCAGGTGCGCGCGATCATCACCGAGCTCGCCGAGCGCGCGCCCGCGGGCGACGGGCCGGCCACCACGCCGGCGGCGCAGGTCGGGGCGCTCTACGCCTCGTTCATGGACACCGGGCGCATCGAGGCCCTCGGCCTGGCGCCGATCGCCGAGGAGCTCGCCGCGATCGAGGACGCCGCCACGCGCGACGACCTCGTGCGCGTGCTCGGCGGCCTGCAGCGCACGGGCGGGGCGGGCGCCGCGGGGTTCTGGGTGGACAACGACGCCAAGGACCCCGAGCGCTACGTCGTCCACCTCTACCAGGCCGGCCTCGGCCTGCCCGACGAGGCGTACTACCGCGAGGAGGCGTACGCGGCGGTCCGCGAGGCGTACCGGCCGCACGTCGCGCGGATGCTGCGCCTGTCCGGCCTGCCCGACGCCGAGGCCGAGGCGCGCGCGGACCTCGTCGTCGACCTGGAGACCCGGCTCGCGGCGCACCACTGGGACGTCGTGCGCGACCGGGACCACGACCTCACCTACAACCCCATGACGCTCGCGGAGCTCGCCGAGCGCGCGCCCGGGTTCGACTGGGCGGGCTGGGTGGCCGCGCTCGGCGCCCCCGACGGCGCCCTCGACCGGCTCGTCGTGCGCGAGCCGGACTTCGCCGTCGGGCTGGCCGGGCTGTGGCAGGAGCTGCCGGTCGCGCAGTGGCGCGCCTGGCTCCGGTACCACCTCGTCAGCGCGCGGTCGCCGTACCTGCACGACGAGCTCGTGCAGGCGAACTTCGACTTCTACGGCCGCACGCTCACCGGCGCACAGGAGCTGCGCGAGCGCTGGAAGCGCGGCGTCTCGCTCGTCCAGGGCGCGCTCGGCGAGGCCGTGGGACAGGAGTACGTGGCCCGGCACTTCCCGCCGGAGCACAAGGCGCACATGCTGCGGCTCGTCGACAACCTCATCGCCGCGTACCGCGAGTCGATCGAGACCCTCGAGTGGATGGGCGAGGAGACCCGCGCGCGGGCGCTCGCCAAGCTCGCGACCTTCCGGCCGAAGATCGGCTACCCCGACCGCTGGAAGTCCTACGAGGGCCTCGAGATCCGCGCGGACGACCTCGTCGGCAACGTCCGGCGCTCCCACGCGTACGAGCAGGACCGCGAGCTGCGCAAGATCGGCCGGCCGGTGGACCGCGACGAGTGGTTCATGACGCCGCAGACGGTCAACGCCTACTACAACCCGGGGATGAACGAGATCGTCTTCCCCGCCGCGATCCTCCAGCCGCCCTTCTTCGACCCCGACGCCGACGACGCCGTCAACTACGGCGGGATCGGGGCCGTCATCGGGCACGAGATCGGGCACGGGTTCGACGACCAGGGCAGCAAGTACGACGGCGACGGCCGCCTGCAGGACTGGTGGACGGCGGAGGACCGCGCCGAGTTCGAGGCGCGCACGAAGGCGCTCGTGGCGCAGTACGACGCCTACTCCCCCGAGCAGCTGCACGGGTCGCACAAGGTCAACGGCGCCCTGACGATCGGCGAGAACATCGGGGACCTCGGCGGCCTCGCCATCGCGCTGCGCGCCTACCGGATCGCCCTGGGCCGGCCGCTCGACGAGGCGCCGGTGATCGACGGGTACACGGGCGCCCAGCGCGTGTTCCTCGGCTGGGCGCAGGCGTGGCGCGGCAAGGTGCGCGACGAGGAGCTCATCCGCCGGATGGCGACCGACCCGCACTCGCCGTACGAGTTCCGGTGCAACGGCGTGGTGCGCAACCTGCCCGAGTTCCACGAGGCGTTCGACGTGCGCCCGGGCGACGCGCTCTACCTGGCGCCCGAGCAGCGCGTGCGCATCTGGTGACCGGGCCCGGCTGGGCGGCTCAGAGGGCGGCTCAGAGGAAGGTGTAGCCCGCCCGCGCGACCGAGAAGCCCTCGCCCGTCGGGTTGTGCCGGCAGGTGGCCCCGTTGCGCGAGCTGTAGCAGGTCATCTCCCCGATGGTGGACGCCTGTCCGTACTCGAGCACGGGCGCGTCCGGCCGCGGCGTGATCTCGGGGATGCAGGGCATGCTCGCGCCCTCCCCCGCGGTCACCGTGAGCACGGGCCCGACGACGCCGGTGCAGCCCGGGGGCGCCTCGGGCGGCGTGAAGCTGAACGAGCGGATCGTGCAGGTCGCCGACGTCTCGGTCATCGAGCACCAGATGTTGCCGCTCGGCATGACGAACTCGGTGAGGCCGGCGTTGGCCTCGGGGGCGGTGGGGGCGCTCGGCTCCGGCGACGTCTCGGGCTCGGCCGACGGCGTCGGCGTCGCGCTCGTCGCGTCGGCCGCGGGCGCCGTCGGGCCGCCCGACGGCGAGCCGGTGAGCTGCAGGACGAGCAGCACCGCGAACGTCAGCACGAGGATGGCGTCGATGACCAGGAAGGTCGTCAGTCCGGTGGGCGAGAGGGTGATCCCCCGGCGCACCGTGGCGCCCTCGCGTGCCGACATCCTCCTCCTCCCGCGGGCTCCCACCGCAGCATGGCACGGCCGAACGGGTGACGCGAGGGCCCCGTTCGGCCGCCCGCAGGACGGGACGGCGTCGGCATGTGCTACCGACCAGTACGCCACCGTGGCAGGATGCCGCCCGACTGTCCCGACCCCGCCCGAGGAGCACGACCGTGCCCGCTGAGAACCTCACCCGCGCCGAGGCCGCCGCCCGCGCCGCACTCGTCCGGGTCGCCTCCTACGACGTCGAGCTGGACCTGACCACGGGCCCCGACACCTTCGCCTCGACGACCGTCGTGCGGTTCTCGGCCACCCCGGGCGCGTCGACCTTCGTCGACCTCATCGCCCCGACGGTGCGCGAGGTGGTGCTCAACGGCCGGGCGCTCGACGTCGGGCAGGTCGTCGCAGAGTCGCGGATCGCGCTGGCCGACCTCGCGACCGAGAACGAGCTGCGGGTCGTGGCCGACTGCGCCTACATGACCACGGGCGAGGGCCTGCACCGGTTCGTCGACCCCGTGGACGGCGAGGTCTACCTGTACTCCCAGTTCGAGGTCGCCGACGCGCGGCGCGTCTTCGCGGTGTTCGAGCAGCCGGACCTCAAGGCCGAGTACCGGTTCACGATCACGGCGCCCGCGCACTGGACGGTCGTGTCGAACTCCCCGACTCCGGAGCCCGAGCCGGTGCCCGGCGGCGTCAACCGCAACGGCGGCCGCGACGAGGGCACCGCGACGTGGCGGTTCGCGCCCACCCCGCGGCTGTCGAGCTACGTCACCGCCGTCGTCGCCGGCCCGTACCACCGGGTGGACGACGCGCTGACGAGCCGCGACGGCCGGACCGTCCCGCTCGCCGTGCTGTGCCGCGCGTCGCTGGCCGAGCACCTCGACGCGGACGCGATCCTCGACGTCACGCGGGCGGGATTCGCGTTCTACGAGGAGCACTTCGACGTGCCCTACCCGTTCGCGAAGTACGACCAGATCTTCGTGCCCGAGTTCAACGCGGGGGCGATGGAGAACGCCGGCGCCGTGACGTTCCTCGAGGACTACGTCTTCCGCTCCAAGGTGCCGGACGCGCTCCGCGAGCGCCGGGCGGTCACGATCCTGCACGAGCTCGCGCACATGTGGTTCGGGGACCTCGTCACCATGCGCTGGTGGGACGACCTGTGGCTCAACGAGTCGTTCGCCGAGTACGTCTCGACGCTCGCCACCGCCGAGGCCACCCGGTGGCGGTCGGCCTGGACGACCTTCTCCGCCATGGAGAAGTCGTGGGCCTACAAGCAGGACCAGCTGCCCTCGACGCACCCGATCGTCGCCGACATCCGCGACCTCGAGGACGTCGAGGTGAACTTCGACGGGATCACCTACGCCAAGGGCGCCTCGGTGCTCAAGCA
>JAAZAC010000258.1 GCA_012514545.1 Actinomycetales bacterium
GGGGCGGGTCCTGACCAACCTGTCGGCCAACGCGAACGGGATCGCCGGGTTTTTCACGGGGGCCGGGACGGTCGGCACCGGGCTGCGCTTCAATGACGGCATGGGCCGTGCGTACATGCCGCCCGGCTGCGGCCTGCTCGCCGCCGGGTTCTGGGACGACCTGTGCCTCTACCCCGCAGACCTCGGCTCCGCCGTCACGCTGGCGGATGTCACGACAAACGGCCACCGCCACTGCGTCATCGAATACAAAAACGCGGGCTTCTGTTCCAGCGGCGCGACCACGGACCACACGGTCTCGTTCCAGCTTGTCTTCGAGGAGGGCGTTTCGAACCGCTTCCGCGTGTTCTACCGGAACGCCGGCGGCTACGGCGACGGGCGCTCGGCCACGCTGGGGGCGCGGACGGTCCCGAAGACGCTCCAGTTTTCACGCGACACAGCGTCCGTCGCGGACGGCCTCGCGCTGGAATACCGCTTCGGGATCGGCACCGACCCGCTCGACCCCGACACCGACGGCGACAGACTGGACGACAGCGAGGAGCTTGCACTCGGCACCGACCCGTTTGATGACGACACCGACGGCGACGATCTTGCGGACGGCGACGAGGCGGATGCCGGCACCGACCCGCTCGATCCCGACACCGACGGCGACGGGCTGGGCGACGGCTGGGAGTTCCGGCGGATGCCGGAGTTCGACCCGCTCGACCCGTCCGACGGCCTCTCGGACACCGACGGCGACGGCCTGTCCTTCGCGGAGGAATATCTCGGGACACGCGGGTACACCTCCGACCCCAACGACTGGGACACGGACGGCGACGGCCTTTCGGACGGCGAGGAGGCCGCGCGCGGAACCCATCCCCGCCGCCGCGATTCGGACCGGGACGGGCTGGACGACGGCGACGAGATTCTCGCCGGAACGGAGCCGCTGGACGCCGACACCGACAACGACGGCATGAAGGACGGGTGGGAGGCCGCGCACGGCTTCGACCCGTCCGACCCGTCCGACGGCCCCGCCGACGCCGACGGCGACGGGCTTGTCAACAAAGACGAGTTTTATGAAGGCACCGACCCGCGCAACCCCGACACGGACGGCGACGGGCGCACGGACGGCGAGGAGGTCAACGGCACACCGGCTTCCAACCCGCTGAACCCCGACTCCGACGGCGACGGGCTTTCCGACAGCGAGGAGGCCGCGCTGGGCACCTCACCCCGGAACAGGGACACGGACGGCGACGGCTGCCCGGACGGCTGGGAGGACGACCACGGCCTCGACCCGCTCGACCCCGCCGACCCCGACCCCGGCGCCGATCCCGACGGCGACCGCATCCCCAACCTGCGCGAGGCCGCGCTGGGCACCTCCCCGCACTCGGCGGACACCGACGGCGACGGCCTCGGCGACGACGAGGAGGCGGGATGGATCGGCGCGGGACTGCCGCCGCTCGCCGTCCCCGGCGGCACGGACGTCCTCGCGCTGATGGACAGCACGGGCCGGGACGAGGCCGTCCTGCCGCTGCCGTTCCCGGTCGAGATCCGCGGCGTCGCCTGCTCCAACGTCTGCGTCGGGATCGACGGCTTCATTGAACTGGGCCCGTCGACCGCCGCGGGCGGACACCTTCCGGATCGCGTCCTGCGGCTGGATGCCTTCCGTGACTACCTGGATGCCTGTTCCGCCGGACTCAGCGCATCGGTCACGCTCGCGGACACCGCGACCAACGGTGCGCGGTACTGCGTCATCGAATACAGAAACATGGGGTTTTACTGGGGCGGCGCAACCACGAACGACCTCGTCTCGTTCCAGGTCATTTTCCAGGAGGGCGTCCCTGACCGCGCCGACGTCGTCTTCCTCGCCGCCGCCGGGTACGGCGACGGGCGTTGCGCACGGCTGGAGGCCCGCGCCCTGTACACCACGCTCACCTATTCCGAGAGTCAGCCCGCCGTCTTCCCCGGCCTCTCCATCGCCTACTTCTTCGGCACCGGCACCGACCCGCTCCGCGCCGACAGCGACGGCGACGGGATAAACGACGCCGCCGAGATCGCCGCCGGGCTCGACCCGCTCGCCTCGGACACCGACGGCGACGGCCTCTCCGACGCCTTCGAACTCGACAACGGCA
>JAAZAC010000027.1 GCA_012514545.1 Actinomycetales bacterium
CCTCCTCCCGCATGGCCCGAGCGTAGGCGCCGGGCGTCAGCGCAGCGCGACCAGCCCCGTCGCGGTCCGCACGAGGACCGTGCGCCCGTCGACCTGCTGCAGGCTCAGCGCCCCGCGCGGCAGCGGGACCTCCCACGCCACGTCCCCGGTCCGCAGGCGCCGCGCGGTGAGCCAGAGGCCCCCGACGCCGTCCTCGCGGGGCAGGAGCACGAGCCGGCCGTCCGTGAGGGCGTGCCAGCCGCGCAGCGCCGCCGTCCCCTGGTGGTCCCAGAGGCGCAGCCCCGTGCCGAGGTCGAGGGCCACCGCCCGGGACGGGCCGACCCCGACCGTCACGCCCGAGACCAGGACCGACGGCCGTAGCCACGGCAGGTTGGGCAGGTCCCAGCGCACCCGGCCGGTCGCGGCGTCGAGGCCGACGAGGTGCTGGTCGCCGGTCCGGCGGACCACGAGCACGTCGCTCGACGAGCCGTCGCTCACGCGGGCGAGCCAGGGCACCCCGGGGGCCGTGAACAGGCGCTCGCCGTCGCGCCCGGCGACGGTCACCTCGGTCGGCCGCCCGAGCCGGTCGTGGCTCCACCGCGCCTCGCCGCCACCGGGCAGCGCCACGGACTCGCCCGTTCCGGGCCGCGCCGCCTCGCCGACGAGGGGGGCGCCGGTCGCCGCGTCGAGCGCGAAGCCGTGCCGCGCGCTGCCGATGGCGAGCACGCCGTGGCGCAGCGTGTAGCGGCCGCCGCCGGCCGCGACCAGGGCGTCGAGCAGCCGGGGCCGGCTCCGGTGGTGCCACAGGTCGACCCCGGTGGCGGGGTCCCACGCGACGACAGCGACGCCGCCGTCCGGCTCCGCCGAGGTGAGCAGCACGTGGGAGTCCACGACGTCGGCGAACATCAGCCCCGCGACGGCGCGCCGCCGCACCTCCGCACCCGTCGTCGCGTCCACGACGGCGAGGGCGCCGTCCCGCGGCAGCCCGCGGTCGGCGTCGGGCAGGCAGAGCACCTCGCGGACCAGCGGCACGTCCGGGCCGACCTCCGCGGCGACCGGCCGGCACGTCTGGCCGTGGTCGACCGCGCGGGCCCAGTGCGGGTGGCCGTCGGCGAGGTCGAGCGCGCGCAGCTCGTCGTCGCCGACGACGAGCACCGCGGTGTCCGTGCGCGCGACGGGCGTTCCCGCGCCGGCCCGCCACGCCACCTCGAGCGGCGCGGCCAGCGGGTCGAGGAACCCGGGGAGGTCGGCGAGCGCGGCCAGGCGGTTCTCGTCCCGGCGCATCGCCGCCACGTTCCCGAGCCCGGTCACGACGACGAGCGCGACGAGCGCCGCCACCGCCAGCCACGCGCGCACGTGGCGGCGGACCCGGCCGGCCGGCGGGTCGTCGTCGGGCGCAGGTGCGCCCCCCGCCGGAGGTGGGTCGTCCACCAGCTCGACGTCGACGAGATGCGGGTCCTCCGCACCGGACCGCATCCTCGGAGGGTAGGTCGCGCTCCCGGGATGCGCGACGGGTGTCTCAGCCCGGGGGCGCCTCACCGGTACGCGACGACGAGGCCCTCCTGCACGGCGAGCACCGTCCCGTCCCGCAGGACGTACCAGTCCCGGACGTGCCCGACGGGCAGGCGCCACGCCTCGGCCCCGCTGCGCAGCTCGAGGGCCACGAGGGACGTCGTCCCGTCGTCCTCGAGCACGGGCACCGCGACGCGCGTGCCGTCCGTGATCGCCGGCGGGGCCATCTCCCCCGTCACGACCTCCCACAGTCGCTCGCCCGTGCGCAGGTCGGTCGCCACGAGCAGCGGCGAGCCGCCGACGAGGACGCCGTCGAGCCGGAGCACCCCGTTGTCGTACGACATCGGCATGGGGACGTCCCACAGGACGCTCCCGTCGCGCACGGCGAGCGCCACCAGCCGGCTCCCGCCGTGGCCGGTCCGGTGGACGACGACCCGGTCGGGCAGCGACCCGTCGTCGAGGGCCGGCACCCACGGGTCGCCGAGGAACGAGAAGCGCTCCTCGCCGTCGGCCTCGCGCACCGACCCGACCACCTCGGCGCCGTCGTAGCGGAGCTCGAGCCCGGCGCCGTCGGGCAGGACGGCGACCACCAGCGCGTCGTCGAGCGCCTCCGCGGGCGGGGCGTCCTCACCGGTCCGCACGTCGAGGGCGCGCAGGACGGTCCCGTCCGTCGCGTGGAGCGTGAGCACGTCGCCCTGCAGCCACGACCCGACCCAGGGCGTCGGCCCGCCGGAGGCGAACGTGCGCTCCCACTGCGTGGCGCCGTCGGGCAGGGCGACCCGGCTGACGGCGACCGCCCCGCCGGGCAGGGCGCGGACCGACACGACGCCGCCCGGCACCTCCTCCCCGGCGAGCAGCGCACCGGGGAGCACCCGGTCGGTGGTGATCTCCCCGGAGGCCAGGTCGATCACCCGCAGCCGCGACGTGGTGCCCTCGGGGACCTCGTCCTCCGCCACCTGGCCGCTCGAGGCGCACACGAGCGCGGACGGCGGCACGGTCCGGCGGAGCACCTGGGCCTGCTGCCACGTCCGGTCCTCGGGGAGGTCGGACCACCAGGCCTGACACCACTCGCCGAGGCGCCCGGTCTGCTTCCAGCGCTCCTCGCCGGTGGCCGGGTCGACGCCGACGTACAGCGGCACCGAGCCCCCGGCGTCGAGCACGAGCAGGCCCTCGCCCTCGACGAGGAGCCGGCCGCCGGCCTCGAGCCGCCACGCCTCGGCGGGCGGCTCCGCGAGGTCGAGTGCCGGCCAGCCCAGCGCGGCGAGGGCGTCCCGGCGCGCCTCCGCCCGCCGCGCGTCGAGTTCCGACGCGCCGAGGCTCACGCCCGCGACCGCCAGCAGCACCACGGCGCCCGCGGCGTAGGCGCGCCACCGGCGCACGGGGCGCGGCGCAGGCTCGCCCGGGGCGTCCTCCTCGAGGAGCGCGACCGGCACGACGTGGTCGGCGTCAGCCATGGGCCACCTCCGCGACCCGCCGGGCCCCGGCCGCCGGCTCCCCCGTCGCGGACCGCATCGTGGCAGCGTAGGTCGCCCACCCGACCTCCCGCGACGGGCGTCTCGCGGGCACGTCAGCGGTAGCCGACCACGAGGGCGTCGCGCTGCAGCACGACCGTCCCGTCGCCCGCCACCTGCCCCGACCACGGCGGACCGTCCACCGGAACCCGCCACGCCTCGCCGCCGTCGCGCAGCCGGATCGCCGCCAGGTAGCGCCCGCCGTCCTCGCGCAGCGCGACGAGCAGGCGAGTCCCGTCGGTGACGAGCCCGACGGAGGCCTCGTCGTCGGTCTCGACCTGCCACAGCCGCTGCCCCGAGAGCAGGTGGAACGCGGCCATCGTGGGGACCCCGCCGACGACGACGTCGCCGAACCGGAGGCCCTCCGCGCCGCCGACGGCGGTCCTCAGCTCGGTCCGCCACAGCTCCTGGCCCGAGCGCGGGTCCAGCGCCGCGAGCTCGCTCACGGCACCGGGGACCACCACCAGGAGCGGGTCCGCGGCCGACGGCTCGACCACGGTGGGCACCCAGAGGTTGCCGCGGAAGGTGAAGCGCTCCTCGCCGTCGGGCCCGCGGACGGTGCCGGTGGGGCCCGCGGGGGTGTAGGCGACCTCGACCCGCGCCCCGTCGGCGAGCGTGACGGCCCCGGCACCCGTCAGCATGTCCGCCTCGTCGATCGGCTCGGCCTCCTCGCCCGTGGCCGCGTCGAGGGCGACGAGCACCGAGCCGTCCGGGCCGCGCACGTGCACCACGCCCCCGAAGACGTACGCCCACACCCAGGAGACGTCGAGGTCGTCCGGCACCGCGACCCGGTGCTCCCAGCGCTCGGCGCCGTCGGCCACCGCCAACCCGGTGACGACGAGCGCCCCGTCGGGCTGCGCCCGGGTGACGACGAGCCCGTCCGCCGCGGGGTTCGCCCCGACGATCCGTCCGGGCATCTGCCGCGCCCAGACGTCGACGCCGGTCGCCAGGTCGACGACCCGCACGCCGCCCACCTCGCCGGGGTCCACGCCCGACGTGTCGCCGGATCCGTTGTTCCCGCAGACCAGGTCGGTCGCGTCCGGCACGTGCGACACGTCGACGACCTCGCCGCGCTGCGCGGCGTCGACGATCTCGGCCCAGGCGGGGTTCCAGACCTCGCACCACTCGGACCCGTCCTGCACGACCTCCCAGACCACCCGCCCGTCGACGGGGTCGACGGCGCGCAGCACGCCCGGCAGGCCGGGGACGTTCAGGACGACGAGGTCCCCGGCGACGGCGGCGACGTGGCCGGAGGCGCGCCAGACCTCCTCGAGCGGCCCGGAGAGGTCGGCGAGCCGGATCCCGACCGCGGCGAGCGCCTCCTCCCGCTCGGCCGCACGCCGCGCGTCCTGCAGCGTGACGACGACGCTCGTGGCCACGAGCCCGAGCACGACCGCACCGCCGACGCCACCGAGCGCCCACCGGCGGCGCCGCTCGCGCGGGTCGGGTGCCGGTGCGCCGTCGGGCGCCTCCCCGAGGGCGGGCGGCACGGCCGGCCCGGCGAGGTGCCCGGGCTCGTCGGCGTCGACGAGCTCGACGGTGACGGACTCGCCGTCCTGCTCCGCGCCGCGCACGAGGCGACAGTAGCGGCGGGCGGCCCGCGTCGTGGACGGACCGGCCGGTCAGCCCCCGGAGACGTCCAGCTCCGCCTCGAGCAGCGCGGCGCGGAACGCGTCGTCGAGCTCCCGGGAGTCCAGCCAGCCGTCCGGGACGACGGGCCGGCGCGGCGACCCGGCACGCCCCCGCTGCCCCTCCGCGGGCGCGCCCGGGTACGGCTGGTCGAGGTCGAGCAGGCCGAGCAGCTCGTCGAGGTGCGCCAGCGTCTCGACCAGCCCGAGCCGACGGCGCAGCTCGCCGCCCACGACGTACCCCTTGAGGTACCAGGCCATGTGCTTGCGCATCTCGCGCAGCGCCTTCAGCTCGTCGCCGAAGTCCTCGACCATGAGCTCGGCGTGCCGCCGGATCACCGCGGCGACCTCGCGCAGCCCGGGCCGGACCCGCGCGTCGGAGCCGTGGAAGGCGGCGGCCAGGTCGGCGAACAGCCAGGGCCGCCCCTGGCAGCCGCGCCCGACGACGACGCCGTCGCAGCCCGTGCGCGCGACCATCGCCAGTGCGTCCTCGGCCGACCAGATGTCGCCGTTGCCGAGCACGGGGATCGACGTGACGGCCTCCTTGAGCCGGGCGATCGCGTCCCAGTCCGCGGTGCCGGAGTAGTGGTCCGCGGCCGTGCGCGCGTGCAGGGCCACCGCGGCCACGCCGGCGTCCTCGGCGATGCGGCCGGCCTCGAGGTAGGTCAGGTGGTCCTCGTCGACGCCCTTGCGCATCTTCACGGTGACGGGGACGCCGTAGGGGGCCGCGGCGTCGACGGCGGCCCGCACGATCGCGGCGAACAGGTCCCGCTTCCACGGCAGCACGGCCCCGCCGCCGCGGCGGGTCACCTTGGGCACCGGGCAGCCGAAGTTGAGGTCGACGTGGTCGGCGCGGTCCTCGGCGGCGAGCATGCGTACCGCGGCGCCCACGGTGGCGGGCTCCACGCCGTACACCTGGACGGAGCGCGGCCGCTCGTCGGGGTCGTGCCGGATGATCCGCATCGACTCGGGCGTCCGCTCGACGAGCGCGCGCGAGGTGACCATCTCCGCGACGTACAGGCCCGCACCGTGCTCGCGGCACAGGCGGCGGAAGGCCCGGTTGGTCACCCCGGCCATCGGCGCGAGCACAACGGGTGTGGTGACCGTCAGCGGCCCGATGCGCAGCGGCGGCAGCACGGGCGCGGCCGGCGCGGGGGTCGCGAGGGTCTCGGCGGGCACCGCACGATTGTCCCCCACCGCGCGGGTCGCGCCGCCCGACGACGGCCCGCGCCGACCGTCGGGGCGCGCCTACGCGGAGGTCGCCGCGCGCGCGGCGGCCCGCTCGGCCCGGTCGCGGATCCCGCGGAGCATCCGCTCGGTCATGACGAAGCTCACCCACGAGACCGGCTCGACCATGCGACCCGCCCAGTCCGTGCGGTACCCGTAGCGCTCCCGGACGAGCAGCCGCGTCCGCCCCTCGCCGGCCGGGCGCAGCACGAACGCCCAGGTGAAGTCGAACGGCGGCGCGTCGCCGTCGTCGTCCCCCGGCCCCGCGCCGTGCAGCACGAGCGCCTCCTGCGGGCGGACCTCGGCGACGGGGAGCCCGAACTCCGGGTGGAGCCGCACCTCGTCGCCGACGGCGATCCCCTGCCACTCGGGCACCACGGCGTCGGCGCTCCTGATGTCGCAGCCCGCCAGGTTCTCGAGCCGGTCGTAGGAGTAGAAGCCGCCGCGCCCCTGGCCCAGCTGGGCCAGCCACGGCCAGACGTCCGCGGCCGACGCCCGGATGGTGATCGCCCGCGTGGCCACGAGGTCGGCGTCGGCGACGAGCTCGTCGCCGGGCAGCTCGGCGGCCTGCTCCTCGGGGGTGGCCCCGAAGGCGAGCTGGGCGCGACGGCCCTGGCGGTAGGCGGCCACCGCGCCGGCGGCGGCCACGGCGGCGAGAAGGGTGCGGCGGACCACGACGGCGCTGTTCACGGGACAAGTCAACCGCGCGGCGGAGCCCGGCGACCAGGACCTGGCCGACAACCTCCGGGCGGGGTGCTGCGTTCCCTAGGGTGTGACCACCATGGCGAGCACGGGACCGCCCCCGCCGGCGGGGACGGACGGGCCCGGGCCCGAGACCTGGACCACGGCCGTCCACGACGACCCGGTGCAGCTCGTCGGCGCGCGACGCAGCGCCGACGAGGAGTTCACGGAGTTCGTCGCCGCCCGTCAGAAGGACCTGCTGCGCACCGCCTGGCTGCTCGTCGGCGACGCGCACCGGGCCGAGGAGCTCACGCAGCAGGCGCTCGTGCGCACCTACGCCGCGTGGCCGCGGGCCCGCGCCGGCGACCCGCTCGCCTACAGCCGGCGGGTGCTCGTCAACCTGCGCACCGACTCCTGGCGCCGCCGGCGCCGCGAGGTGCTCGTGCGCGAGGTGCCCGAGGCCCCCGCCACCGACCGGTCCGCCGCCGACGCGCACGCCGACCGCGACCGCCTGCTGCGGGCGCTCGGCACCCTCACCGCCCGCCAGCGCCGCGCCGTGGTGCTGCGCCACCTCGTCGGCCTCAGCGAGGCCGAGGCGGCCGAGGCCCTCGGCGTCAGCGTCGGCACCGTGAAGTCCACGACGTCCCGCGCGCTCGCCCTGCTGCGCGACGCGCTCGCCCGGGACGGCGCCGACCTCCCCGTCCCCAGGAGCCAGCCATGACCCTCACCGACGAGCGGGTCGTCGCGCACCTCGTCGACCACGCCGAGCGCGCGCTGCCCCCGATGTCCCTCGACGCGGGCTCCGTCCTCGCCGCGGGCCGCCGCTACCGCCGCCGCCGCCGACGCGCGGCCGCCGCCGCCGGCGCGTGCCTCGCGCTGGCCGCCGTGGCCGTCGGGGCCCAGCTCCTGCCGGGCCGCGACGCCCCCACGGCCCCGCCCGCCGCCAGCGGCGGCGCCGGGCCGCGGGTGTGGCAGCCGTCCGAGGCGCGCGAGGTCACCACGGAGCTCGGCCCGGCGCTGGAGCTCACCGGCCCCGAGCTGCCCGGCGCCGACGCGATCCTGCTCGTGCCGGTGGGCGTCGACGCCGCGCCCGAGCCGCCGGTGCTGACCGTGGAGGTCCGCACCCGGACGGGCGGCGCCCTCGACGCCCCGCAGGACGTCGTCCGGTGGCCGCTGGAGACGGACGGCGTGACGTACGCCGACCTCGACGAGGCGTTCGACCGCACGGAGACGGGCACGGTCCGCGGCGACGTCGTCACGCTCGTCGGGGCGGTCCCGCCCGGTGCCGACCGGACCGTCCTCCAGGTGCTGGAGACCCGCGTCGAGCTCCGTCCGTTCACGACGGACCTGCTGCCCGGCCGGGCGGTCTACGTGGCGGTCGTGGACGTCTCCGCCCTCGACGGCCTCCCCGAGATCGCCGTCCGGCACACGGGCGACCTCGTCGACCAGGGGTGGGTGCTCCTGCCCTGACGTGAGGCCGTCAGCAGCCGGGCGCTCGGTGCCCGTGACGCCGGGCGGCCCCGCTCAGCAGCCGGCGAGGCGCTCGGCGAGCCAGCCGCGCACCTGGGAGATCGCCACCCGCTCCTGCACCATCGAGTCGCGCTCGCGGATGGTCACCGCCTGGTCCTCCAGCGTCTCGAAGTCGATGGTGATGCAGTACGGCGTGCCCACCTCGTCCTGGCGGCGGTAGCGGCGGCCGATCGCGCCGGCGTCGTCGAACTCGACGTTCCAGTACGTGCGCAGCTCCGCGGCGAGGTCGCGCGCGGCCGGCGACAGGTCCTCGTGCCGCGACAGGGGCAGCACGGCGGCCTTGGTCGGCGCGAGCCGCGGGTCGAGCCGCAGCACCGTGCGCTTGTCGACGCCGCCCTTGGCGTTGGGCGCCTCGTCCTCGGCGTACGCCTCCACGAGGAACGCCATGAGCGAGCGGGTCAGGCCGCCGGAGGGCTCGATGACGTACGGCACCCAGCGCTCGCCCTTGGCCTGGTCGAAGTACGACAGGTCCTGGCCGGAGTGCTTGCTGTGCTCGCTCAGGTCGAAGTCCGTGCGGTTCGCGATGCCCTCGAGCTCGCCCCACTCGCTGCCGACGAACCCGAACCGGTACTCGATGTCGACGGTGCGGGTCGAGTAGTGGGACAGCTTCTCCTTCGGGTGCTCGTAGTGGCGCAGGTTCTCCCGGGAGATGCCCAGGTCGACGTACCAGTCGGTGCGCGTGTCGATCCAGTACTGGTGCCACTCGGCGTCCGTGCCCGGCTCGACGAAGAACTCCACCTCCATCTGCTCGAACTCGCGCGTCCGGAAGATGAAGTTGCCCGGGGTGATCTCGTTGCGGAACGACTTGC
>JAAZAC010000028.1 GCA_012514545.1 Actinomycetales bacterium
CGCGCGGGCGGCCCTCGCCGCGTTCGGCCTGACCGTGGGGCGCCCCGTGCGCCCGATGCTCGCGGCGTCGGCGCCCGACGTCGCGACGGCGGTCGCCGGCTTCGGCGGGCGGCCCGTGGTGGTCGATGCGAAGCTCGACGGCATCCGGATCCAGGTGCACCGCGCCCGCGACGACGTGCGCGTGTTCACGCGCAGCCTCGACGACGTGACCGCCCGCGTGCCCGAGGTGGCCGCCGTGGTCCGCGCGCTGCCGGCGTCGTCGCTCGTGCTCGACGGCGAGGCGCTCGCCGTCGGGCCGGACGGCCGCCCCCGGCCGTTCCAGGAGACCGCGTCGCGCAGCGCGACCCGCGACGCGGAGCTCGCCGCGGCCCGCCTGGCGCCCTTCTTCTTCGACGTGCTGCACGTGGACGGCCGCGACCTGCTGGACGCCCCGCTCGCCGCGCGGCTCGCCGAGCTCGAGCGCGTCGTCCCGCCCGCCCACCAGGTCGCGCGCGTCGTCACCGACGACCCCGCGGTCGCCGCCGACGCCTTCGCGCGGTGGGTGGCCGAGGGCCAGGAGGGCGTCGTCGTCAAGGACGCGGCCGCGCCCTACGAGGCGGGCCGCCGCGGCGCCGCGTGGGTCAAGGTGAAGCCGCGGCACACGCTCGACCTCGTGGTGCTCGCGGTCGAGCGCGGCTCGGGCCGGCGCCGCGGGTACCTGTCGAACATCCACCTCGGCGCGCGCGACCCCGCGGGCGGGTTCGTCATGCTCGGCAAGACGTTCAAGGGCATGACCGACGAGATGCTCGCGTGGCAGACCCGGCGCTTCCGCGAGCTCGAGGTGGCCGACGACGGCTGGACCGTCACGCTGCGCCCCGAGCAGGTCGTCGAGGTCGCGTTCGACGGCCTGCAGCGCTCGAGCCGCTACCCCGGCGGCGTCGCCCTGCGGTTCGCGCGCGTGCTGCGCTACCGCGACGACAAGACGGCCGCCGAGGCCGACTCCATCGACGCGGTCCGCGCGCTCGCGCCGCCGGTCAGTTGAGGCTCGGGTCCTCGGGGAACGTCGAGACGATCGCGAGCGCGCCGCCCTGGCGCCGCAGCACGCGCCGCCACAGCGTGCCGGGCTCGGGGTCGACGAGGTCGCCCGGCTCCGCCGGCAGCACGTACCAGCCGCCGACGGCGATCTCGCCCTCGAGCTGGCCGGCCTCCCACCCGGAGTGGCCCACGAAGACGCGCACGCCCGTGATGCCGGGCAGGCCGTCGTCGGGGTCGGCGTCGAGGTCGACGAGCCCGAACGGCCCGACGAGCCGGTCGACGATCGGCCCGTCGGCGGACGGCGTCAGCGTCACGACGCCGAGCGCGCCGTCGAGCCCCACGGGGCCGCCCTGGAACAGCGTCTCGGGCGGGCTCACCGCCGACTCCCACGCCGGCAGCACCTCGCCCGTGCTCACCGCGAGCGGGCGGTTGAGGACGACGCCGAGCGCGCCGTCGTCGTCGTGGCGCAGCACGAGCACGACGGTCCGCCGGAAGTTCGGGTCCTCGAGGCCGGGCGTCGCGACGAGCAGCCGGCCCGCCAGGGACGTCGTCGCGACCATGCGCCCATCATCGGTCGCCCGGCGGCCCCTCGGCCAGCGGGTCGGGGGCGCCGGCGAGGACCTCGAACACCTCGATCCGCACCGAGGCGCCGTCGGGCGCCGGGTACAGCGCCCCCACGAACGCGCCGGTCCGGAGCGCGACCGGCCCGCCGTCGCCCACGTCGAACCGCGGCGACGTGAGGATCGGCGGCGCCGCGGCGGCGTCGTGCACGGCCGTGTTCGTCACCGAGACGACCGCGCCGTCGTCGAGCCGGATCTCGTAGCGGGCCCACAGCTCGTGCGACCCGTCCGCCCGCTCGAGGTTCCAGTCGGCCCCGCCGGGCAGCACGACGCCGGTCAGCCGGCCGCGCACCGTCCCGCCCACGATCGGGATGACGCGCCGGTGCCCCGTCGGCGTCCGGCCGACGTCGACGACCGGGCCCAGGCGCGCCTCGATCGTGAACCGGTGGGCGGTGGCGAGGCGCACCCCGCCACCGCCGTCCCCGGGCACGTCGCGCCTCAGAAGCCCTGCGCGAGGTGGAACCACACCTGGTTCCACCGCAGCTCGTCGGCGAAGCGCCGCGCGGTGGTGCTCTCGTCGATGACGAGCAGCTCCGTGCGGGCCATGCGGGCGAAGTCGGTGAACACGTCGACACCCACCTGCGTGGTGAGCACCGTGTGGTGCGCGGCGCCCGCCATGAGCCAGGCCTCCGCCGACGTGGCGAGGTCCGGCGCGGGGCGCCACACCGCGCGGGCCACGGGCAGGTGCGGCAGCGGCGGGTGCTCGACGAGGTCGACGACGTTCGCGGTGAGCCGGAACCTGTCGCGCATGTCGCTCATCGCGACGACGAGGCCGGGGCCGGGGTCCGTGTTGAAGACCAGCCGGACCGGGTCCTCCTTGCCGCCGATGCCCAGCGGGTGGATCTCGAGGCTCGGCCGGCTCGTCGTCAGGCTCGGGCAGATCTCGAGCATGTGCGCGCCGAGGATCTTCTCCTCGCCGGGCGTCAGGTGGTACGTGTAGTCCTCCATCAGCGAGGCGCCGCCCGGCAGCCCCTGGCCCATGACCTTCGCGACCCGCACGAGGACGGCCGTCTTCCAGTCGCCCTCCGCGCCGAAGCCGAAGCCCTTGCTCATGAGCCGCTGCACGGCCAGGCCGGGCAGCTGGCGCAGCGCGCCGAGGTCCTCGAACGTCGTCGTGAACGCGGTCGCGCCCAGCGAGCCGAGCAGCGCCTCGAGCGCGAGCTCCTGCCGCGCGCCGTAGCGGAGCGAGTCGTGCCGCTCGCCGCCCTTGCGCAGCTCGGGCACGACGTCGTACGCCTCCTCGTACTCGGCGACGAGCCGGTCGACGTCGGCGTCGGCGACCTCCTCCACCGCGGCCACCAGGTCGTTCACGCCCCAGGTGTTGACGGCGACGCCGAACCGCACCTCGGCCTCGGTCTTGTCGCCCTCGGTCACCGCGACGTTGCGCATGTTGTCGCCGAAGCGGGCGAGACGCAGGTGGTGCGCGGCGTCCCAGCCGGCGGCCGCGCGGACCCAGGTGCCGACCTTGCGCTGCACGTCGGGCGAGGACGCGTGCCCGACGACGATCTTCCGCGGCACCCCGAGCCGCGCCGCGATGTAGCCGAACTCGCGGTCGCCGTGCGCGGCCTGGTTGAGGTTCATGAAGTCGAAGTCGATGGTGTCCCAGGGCAGCTCGACGTTCGCCTGCGTGTGCAGGTGGAGCAGGGGCTTGCCCAGGGCCTCGAGGCCGGCGATCCACATCTTCGCCGGCGAGAACGTGTGCATCCACGCGATGACGCCGATGCAGGCGTCGTCGGAGGTCGCGTCGAGGGCGAGCCGCCGGATCGCGTCGGAGTCGGTGAGCACCGGCTTCCACACGATGCGCGCGGGCACGGCGTCGGCCTCGTCGAGCAGCCGGGCGATGCCCTGCGACTGCTCCGCGACCTGGGCCAGGGTCTCGGGCCCGTACAGGTGCTGGCTGCCGGTGGCGAACCAGATCTCCTTGTCGGCGTACACCTTCATGCCTGCTCCTCGTTCGTCGTGCGAACCGCCGGACCGCGCCGGGCGGGGGGTCAGGGGTTGACCGGGGCGGAGTCGCCCTGGCCGTAGACGTTCTGGTAGCGCGCGTACAGCGCGTCGACGTCGGACTGCGCGATCGGCAGCGGCTCGCCGAGCTGCCGGGCGATGTGCACGGTCCGCGCGACCTCCTCGACCATGACCGCCGCCTTCACGGCGTCCTTCGCGTCGCGGCCGATGGTGAACGGGCCGTGGTTGCGCATGAGCACGGCGCGGCTGCGCGAGCCGCGCAGGGTCTCGACGATGCCGCGCCCGATCGAGTCGTCGCCGATGAGCGCGAACGGCCCGACGGGGACCGGCCCGCCGAACTCGTCGGCCATCATCGTCAGCACGCAGGGGATCTCCTCCCCGCGCGCCGCCCACGCCGTCGCGTACGTGGAGTGCGTGTGCACGACGCCGCCGACGTTCGGCATGTGCGCGTAGACGTACGCGTGCGCGGCCGTGTCGCTCGACGGCGACCGGTCGCCGTCGACGAGGTCGCCCGCCAGGTCGCAGACGACCATGGACTCCGGGGTGAGCTCGTCGTAGGTGACGCCGCTCGGCTTGATGACGAGGAGGTCCTCGCCGCCCGGCACCCGGACGCGCTGGGACACGTTGCCCGCCGTCCACACGACGAGCCCCCACCGCGGCAGCTCGGCGTGCAGCCGCGCGACCACCTCGCGGACGCGCGCGATCTCCTGCTGCACCTCGGCCGGCAGCCCGGACAGCCCGCTCATCGCTCCCCCACCGACGCCACCGCGGCCCGCTCGATCTCGAGCCCGGCCTCGTACCGCTCCAGGAACCTCGCGTAGCCGGCCAGGTCCGCCGGGTCGGGCTCGACGACGTCGACCTCCGCCCCCGCGAAGACCCGCCGGGCGAGGTAGGTGCCCAGGTCCTCGCCCTGCCCGTGGACGAGGTAGGTCGCCAGCACGGCCATGCCCCACGGGCCGCCCTCGCTCGCCGTCCGCGCGACGGAGACCGGCGCGCCCGTCGCCGCCGCCAGCATCCGCTGGGCGACGCCGGCGGTGCGGAAGATGCCGCCGTGCCCGGCGAGCACGTCGATCCGCACGCCCTCGGCGGCGAGCACGCGCATGCCGAGGCTGAGGGTGCCGAACACGCCGTAGACCTGCGCGCGCATGAGGTTGGCCAGCGTGAGCCGGCTGCCCGGCGTGCGCACGACGGCGGGGCGCCCCTCGGGCAGCCCGGTGATGGGCTCCCCGGCGAGGTAGTTGTACGCGAGGATCCCGCCGCCGTCGGGCTCGCCCTCGAGGGCCTCCCGCAGGAGGGCGCCGAACACGGCGTCGGGCTCGGCCGGGTGGCCGAGCGCCGCGGCGAACCGGCCGAAGACCTCGGCCCAGGCGCCGAGCTCGCTCGCGCCGTTGTTGCAGTGCACCATCGCGACCGGGTCGCCCGACGGCGTGGTGACGACGTCGAGCTCGTGGTGCACGCGGGCGAGCGGCCGCTCGAGGACCACCATCGCGAACACCGAGGTGCCGACGGAGACGTTGCCGGTGCGCGGCGCGACGGCGTTCGTGGCGACCATGCCGGTGCCGGCGTCACCCTCCGGCGGGCAGAGCGGGGCGCCCGGGCGCAGCCGGCCCGACGGGTCGAGCAGCGCCGCGCCCTCCTCGGTGAGGCGTCCCGCCTCCTGGCCGGCGACGAGCACCTCGGGCAGGAGGTCGACGAGGTGCGTGCCGGGCCGCCGGGCCGCGACGAGCTCGTCGAACGCGGCGAGCATCCCGGCGTCGTAGCCGCGCGTCGCCGGGTCGATGGGGAACATGCCCGACGCGTCGCCGACGCCGAGGACGCGCCGCCCGGTCAGCCTCCAGTGCACGTACCCGGCGAGCGTGGTGAGGAACGCGACCCGGGGCACGTGCGGCTCGTCGTCGAGGATCGCCTGGTAGTAGTGCGCGACCGACCAGCGCAGCGGGATGTTGAAGCCGAAGAGCTCGCTCAGCTCGGCGGCGGCCGGCCCGGTGGTCGTGTTGCGCCACGTGCGGAAGGGCACGAGCAGCTCGCCGTCGGCGTCGAACGCCAGGTACCCGTGCATCATCGCCGAGACGCCGAGCGCGGCGACCTCGGTGAGGGTCACGCCGTGCCGCCGCTCGACGTCGGCGTGCAGGTCGGCGACGCACGCCGCGATCCCGGACCACACGGCCTCGAGCGGGTAGGTCCACATCCGGTCGACGAGCTCGTTCTCCCAGGCGTGGCTGCCCTCGGCGAGGGTCGTGCCGTCGGGCGCGACGAGGCTCGCCTTGATGCGCGTCGAGCCGAACTCGATGCCGAGGCAGGCGCTGCCGCCGGCGACGACGTCGGCCGGCCGCGGTGCTCCGCCCGCCGAGGTGGACTGGTGCTCGCCGTGGGTCGACTCCGTCATCACTTCCCCGCCTCCTCGTCCCGGGTCCCGACCATGTTAGCGCTCACACGCGCCGCGGGAACCGCCGCCACGAGCCGACTTGCCAGAACCCGGCTCGTAACGATTCGATAGGCCCTGCGACGCGTCGTCGCGCCCCTCTTCCCCAACCCTCGTGGAGCACGCCCGCCCATGTCCACGGCCCTGACCGTCGGCCGCCCCTGGCGCGTCATCGCGGTCTTCGCCGCGCCCCTGCTCGTCGGCAACGTCGTCCAGCAGGCCTACCAGCTCACCGACGCGGCCGTCGTCGGCCGCACGCTCGGCGTCGAGGCGCTCGCCGCGGTCGGCGCCACCGGCAGCTTCCTCTTCCTGCTGCTCGGCTTCGCGTGGGGCATGACCACGGGCTTCGCCATCCCGACGGCGCAGGCGTTCGGCGCCGGGGACGCGCGGGCGGTCCGGCGCTCCGTCGCCGCGGGCACGCTGCTCACCGCCGCGGCCTCCGTGCTCGTCTCGGTGGCCGCCCCGCCGCTCGCCGCACCCGCGCTGCGCGCCCTGCGCACGCCCGAGGAGCTGCTGCCGCAGGCGACCACGTTCGCCGTCGTCAGCTTCCTCGGCGCGGCCACGATGATGTTCCTCAACTACCTGGCCGCGATCCTGCGGGCGATCGGCGACTCCCGCACGCCGCTGCTCTACCTCGTCGCGAGCTGCGTGCTCAACATCCTCCTCGTGCTCCTCGCCGTGCCGGTGCTCCGCCTGGGCGTGGGCGGCGCCGCGGGGGCCACCGTCGTGGCGCAGGGAGTCGCCGCGGGGCTGACCGCCGACCACCTGCGCCGACGCGTGCCCGAGCTGCGCGTGCGGCGCGACGACTGGCGCGTCACCCGCGCCGAGCTCGCGCGCCAGCTCCGGCTCGGCCTGCCCATGGGCTTCCAGGCGTCGATCATCGCCATCGGGATCCTCGCGGTGCAGGTGCGGCTCAACGAGCTCGGCCCCGAGGCCGTCGCCGCGTACACCGCGGGCACCCGCGTCGACAACGTCACCATGGCGTTCCTCGGCTCCATCGGCCTCGCGGTCTCGATGTACTCCGCGCAGAACCTCGGCGCCCGCCGGGCCGACCGGATCCGCGCCGGGGTCCGCCAGGCGCTCGTGGCGACGGCGGTGGGCTGCGTCGTCGCCGGGCTCGTCGTCGTCGTCGCCGGGCGGACGCTGGTCACGCTGTTCGTCGGGCCGGACGAGGCGCACGTCGTCGGCATGGCGGCGTACTTCCTGCGGGTCAACGGGACGCTCTACGTCGTGCTCGGCGCGCTGTTCGTGCTGCGCGGCGCCCTCCAGGGGCTCGGGCACGCCGCGGTGCCGACGGTCACCGGCGTGCTCGAGCTGTGCTGCCGGGTCGGGGCCGCGACGGTGCTCGGCGCGACGTGGGGGTTCGAGGGCGTCGTCTGGGGCAACCCCCTCGCCTGGGTGGCCGCGATGGCCGTGCTCGTGCCCGCCTGGGTGCGCGCGCACCGCGCCCTCGCCGACCTGCCCGCCGGGGGCGCGGACCTGCCCGACGCCGGTACCGTCCCTCCTGCCGACGTGCCCGACGGCGTCGCCGCGCCGCAGGGCCCGCCGACCCGCCTGCCCGCCTGAGCCACCCGACCGCCGACCCGCCGGAGGACCCGTGCCGGACCCCGCGCCGACGCACCTGCCCGCCGACGCCGTCCTGCTCGACAACGACGGCGTCCTCGTCGACTCGAAGGCGGCCGGCGAGGCCGCATGGCGGGTCTGGGCGGCGCGCCGCGGGATCGACCCGGAGGCGGTGCTCGCCGGCGTGCACGGCGTCCGGTCGCGGGAGACCGTCGCGCGCTTCGTCGCGCCGGAGCTCGTCGAGGCGGCC
>JAAZAC010000259.1 GCA_012514545.1 Actinomycetales bacterium
CGGATGACGTCGACGGCGTCGAAGGGCTCAGGGGCCGCGGCGGTCATGCTCGCTCCTCCAGGTCGGCGGGGCCGAAGGCGTCCGGGAGCACCTCGCGCAGCGGCCGGACGCCGCCGACGGTGTCGAGCAGCAGGTCCGGGCCGCCGTGCTCGTAGAGCAGCTGGCGGCACCGGCCGCACGGCATCAGCACGTTCCCGTGCTTGTCCACGCACGCGAACGCCACCAGCCGCCCGCCGCCGGACGCGTGCAGCGCGCTGACCAGCCCGCACTCCGCGCACAGCGTGACCCCGTAGGAGGCGTTCTCGACGTTGCAGCCGACGACGACGCGGCCGTCGTCGACGAGCGCCGCCGCCCCCACGGGGAACCGCGAGTACGGCACGTACGCGCGCGTCATGACGTCCCGAGCGGCGTCCCGCAGGGCGTCCCAGTCGATCTGCGGCACAGTCGCTCCTCCGTTCGCGAGGGTCACTCCTTGACGTACGCGACGCCGTCGGCGGCAGGCGCCCGCGAGCGCCCGACGAGGCCGGCGACCGCGAGCAGCGTCACGACGTACGGCAGCATGAGCATGAACTGGCTCGGCACCGGCGCCCCGACGACGCTCAGCGCGCCCTCGAGGTTGGACGCGAAGCCGAACAGCAGCGCCGCGAAGGCCGCCCGCACCGGGTCCCACTTGCCGAAGATCACGGCCGCGAGGGCGATGTAGCCGGCGCCCGCCGTCATCTCCTTGCCGAACGAGGACACCGAGACGACGGTGTAGAACGCGCCGCCGATGCCGACCACGCCGCCCGCGATGAGGACGGCCCGGTACCGCGTCCGCTCCACCTTGATGCCGACGGTGTCGGCCGCCTTCGGGTGCTCGCCGACCGAGCGGACCCGCAGGCCCCACCGGGTCCGGTAGAGCGCGAACCACACGACCGGCACCGCGATGTACATGAGGTAGACGACGAGCGACTGGTTGAACAGCGCGGGCCCGAGCACCGGGATCTCCGCGAGCACCGGGATCCGCAGCGGCGTGAAGCGCACCGTCTCGTTGAGCCGCTGGGCCTGCGGCACGAGCACCTCGGAGTACAGGAAGCTCGTCAGGCCGATGACGAGCACGTTGAGCACGACACCGACGATGACCTGGTCGACGCGGTACGAGATCGCGAAGACGCCCAGCAGCAGCGCGACGAGCATGCCCGCGAGGATCGCCGCGAACAGCCCGGCGAACGGGTTCTTCGTCAGGGAGCCGACGACGGCCGCGAAGAACGCGCCCGCGAGCAGCTGGCTCTCGATCGCGATGTTCACGACGCCGGCCCGCTCGCCGATGACGCCGCCGAGGGCGCCGAAGACGAGCGGCACCGCCAGCAGCACCGCGCCGCCGACCAGCCGGGTCACCGGGAAGTCGCGGTCGCTGCCCGCGCCCGCCCAGGACAGGAAGGCCACGAAGCCGACGAGCGCGAACACGGCCGACATCCACAGCGGCGCCGACCGGTGCACCCGCAGCAGCGCGACCGCCGCGAGGGCGATCACCGCCGTCAGCGCCACGCAGATCCACGCCACCGTCATCCCCGGCACCGAGACGTCCGGGATCCTGATGGCGTCGCTCTCCGCGGAGAACCGGAAGTTCGTGTCCCCCTCGCGCGGGGCGAGGGCGAGCAGCAGCGCGAGGAGCGCCACCACGACGACGTAGGCGATGGCCGGCTTCCGGCTCACCACCCTGACGTGCCGGAGGTCCGCCTCCACCGAGCCGGAGGACGGGGTCGTGGTCAGGGTCGTCGTGGTCACGCCGCCACCGCCTTCCGCTCGGCGCGGGCCGCACGGCGGCGACCCGGCTCCGGGATGCGGAACACCGCCCGCACGATGGGCGGCGCCGCGATGAAGAGCACGATGAGGGACTGCACGACGACGACGATCTCGATCGGCACGCCCTCGGACGCCTGCATGACCGAGCCGCCCGCCTTGAACGCGCCGAACAGGAGCGCCGCCCCCAGCACCCCGAGCGGCCGCGACCGGCCGAGCAGGGCGACGGTGATCGCGTCGAACCCGATGCCGGCGTCGATGTCCGAGCTGAACCCGGTCACCACGGTGCCCTGCACCTGCGTGGCCCCGGCGAGGCCGAGGAGCGCGCCGGCGACGAGCATGACGGAGACCGTGACCCGCCGGACGTCGATACCCGCCACGCGCGCGGCGTGCGGGTTGATGCCGACGGCCCGGTACTCGAAGCCCATCTTGGAGCGCTCCAGCAGCCACCACGTGAACGCCACCGCGAGGAGCACCAGCACGAGGCCGAGGTGCACGTTGTAGCCCTCGAAGAGCTTGGGCATCTGCGCCGAGGCGAGCGTCGGCCGCGTCTTGGGGTTCGACGAGCCGGGCGCCTGGAGCAGGCCGGGCGTCGCGAGCAGGTACGACAGGAGGTAGAACGCGACGTAGTTGAGCATGATCGTCGAGATCACCTCGTGGGCGCCCGTGAACGCCTTGAGCGCCCCCGCGATGCCCGCCCACAGGGCGCCGGCGAGCATGCCCGCCGCGAGCGCCACGAGCATGTGCAGCGGCCACGGCATCGACCACGTGAAGCCGACCCAGCCCGCGGCGGCGGCCGCGACGAGCATCTGCCCGCGGCCACCGATGTTGAACAGGCCGGTCCGGAAGGTCAGCGCGACGCCGAGGCCCGCCGCGATGAGCGGCGTCGCCCGCGTGAGCGTCGCGGTCAGCGGCCGGATCGCGCCGCCGAAGTCGTCGGCGGTGAAGTCCCACACCGCGCCGCGGAACAGGGCCGCGTACGCGGAGCCGACAGCGCTGCCGATCGCCGAGAACGTGTCGCCGGGGCGGGAGAAGAAGTAGCCCGCCGCCCTCTGGACGGCCTCGTCGGTGAAGGCGATGAGCACCGAGCCCGCGAGGATCGCCAGCACCACGGCGCCGAGCGAGATCGCCCAGCCCCCCGTGACGATGCGCTGGAAGACCTCGCGCCACTGGTTCTCCTCGGCCGCCGCGCGGCGCGGCTCCGGGCCGGAGTCGGCCGACGACGGCGCCGGCTCGACGGTGACGCGCTCGCGGTCGCCCGGGGGGACGGGGGAGGGCGTGTGGGTGTCGCTCATGCTGCCGCCTCCTCGGCCGGCACGCCGGCCATCATCAGGCCGAGCACGTCGCGCGGCGTCGTCGAGGGCACGATGCCCACCACCCTGCCGCGGTACATCACCAGGATCCGGTCGCCGAGGCCCACGGCCTCGTCCAGCTCGGTCGACACGACGACGACGGGCACGCCCGCGTCGCGCGTCTCGACGATCCGCTTGTGGATGAACTCGATGGAGCCGACGTCGACGCCGCGCGTCGGCTGGCACGCGACGAGCAGCCGCAGGTCGCGGGAGAGCTCGCGGGCGAGGACCACCTTCTGCTGGTTGCCGCCCGAGAGCCGGCTCACCGGCTCGTGGATGCCCTGCGTGCGGACGTCGAACTCCTCGACGGCCTTCGCGGCGAAGTCGTCCCGCGTGCCGAGGCGGATCATCCCGCCCGTGACGAACGGCGGGCCCGACAGCCGGTCGAGCATGAGGTTCTCCGCGACCGTGAAGTCGCCGACCAGGCCGTCGACGTTGCGGTCCTCGGGGACGAACCCCACGCCCAGGTTGAGGATGTCGCGCACCGAGCGCCCGACGATCTCCGTGCCGTCGAGCCTGATGCTCCCGCTGACGTTGGCCTGCAGGCCGAGCAGCGCCTCGGCGAGCTCCGTCTGGCCGTTGCCCTGCACGCCGGCGACGACGAGCACCTCGCCGCCCCGGACGGTGAAGCTCACCTTGTCGACGAGGACGGCGCCCCGGGCGTCGGTCACCTCGAGGTCGGACACCTCCAGGAGGGCGTCGGTGTGCCGGGGCTCGTCCTTGCGGACGGTCAGCTCGACCTGGCGGCCGACCATCATGGCGGCCAGCTCGGCGTCGGACATGTCCGGGGTGGCCTCGCCGACGACGGCCCCACGCCGGATGACGGTGATCCGGTCGGCGACCTCGCGGACCTCGCGGAGCTTGTGGGTGATGAAGACGATGGCCGCGCCGGACGCCTTGAGCTGGCGCATGATCGCCATGAGCTCGTCGGTCTCCTGCGGCGTGAGCACGGCGGTGGGCTCGTCGAAGATGAGCACCTTCGCGTCGCGCGAGAGCGCCTTGATGATCTCGATGCGCTGCTGGACGCCGACCGGCAGGTCCTCGACCACCGCGTCGGGGTCGACGTGGAAGCCGAACCGGTCGGCGATCTCGCGCACCTTCGCGCGCGCGGCGTCGATGTCGAGGCGACCGGCGCCGTGGGTGGGCTCGTTGCCGAGCATGACGTTCTCGGCCACGGTGAAGACGGGGATCAGCATGAAGTGCTGGTGCACCATGCCGATCCCGGCGGCCATGGCGTCGCCGGGGCCGCGGAAGTGCTGCACCTCGCCGTCGAGGAGCACCTCGCCCTCGTCGGCCGTGTACAGGCCGTAGAGGACGTTCATCAGGGTGGACTTCCCGGCGCCGTTCTCACCGAGCAGGCAGTGGATCTCGCCCGGCTCCACGGTGAGGGAGATGTGGTCGTTGGCGACCAGCGGGCCGAACCGCTTGGTGATGTCGCGGAGCTCGAGCTTCATCGCACGATCCTCGGTGGGGTCCAGGGGGACGTCGGACGGGCCGCGGGAGCCGGTGCGGGCACGGGCACCCCGCCCCATGCTTGCACGCGTGGTCCGGGGGGAGGCAGGTGTGCCTCCCCCCGGACCACGTCAGCGGGTCACTGGCTCAGGTACGAGGTGACCTCGACCTCGCCGGCGATGATCGCGTCGCGCAGGGCCTCGACCTCGGCCCAGAGCTCGGCGTCCACCTTGCCCTCGAAGTTGTGCAGCGGGGCGATGCCGACGCCGCCGTTCTCGAGCGTGCCGACGTAGGCCTCGGGGTCGAAGTTGCCCTGGCCCGCGGCCATGATCGCGTCGTACACCGAGACGTCCATCTGCTTGAGGATCGACGTCAGGATGATGTCCTGCGTGCTCGGGTCCGTCACGTAGAAGTCGGCGTCCACGCCGATCAGCGCGATCTCGCGGCCGGAGTCGGCGATGGCGTCCATCGCGGACTGGTAGATCGGGCCGCCCACGGGGAGCAGGACGTCGACGCCCTGGTCGATGATGCCCGCGGCCACGTTCTTGGCCGCGTCGTTGGCCTCGAAGCCACCGGTGAACTGGCCGTCGGTGCCGTCCCAGCCGATGACGGAGACGTTCGCGCCCTTGACCTCGTTGTAGTGCTGGACGCCCTGGTAGAAGCCGTCCATGAAGATCGACACGGTCGGGAAGTTCATGCCGCCGAAGGTGCCGACCTTGCCGGTCTGCGAGTAGCCCGCGGCGAGGTAGCCCGCGAGGAACGCGGCCTCGGCCGTGTCGTAGAGCAGCGGCTTGATGTTCTCGGCGTCCTTGGTGCCGTCGAAGTCGTTGTCGGCCGCGTCGTCCACCAGGATGTACTGGAGGTCGGGGTTGGCCAGCGCGGACTCCACGGTGGCCGCCGAGAGCGCGAAGCCGACGGACACGATCGTGTCGCAGCCCGCCGCGACCAGGGACTCGAGGTTCGGCTGGAAGTCGGACTCGGAGTCGGACTGGACCTCGGCGAACTCGGCGCCGAGCTCCTCGGCCGCGCGCTTGGCGCCCTCGTAGCTCAGCTGGTTGAAGCTCTTGTCGTCGAAGCCGCCAGCGTCGGAGACGATGCACGCCTTGTAGTCGATCGTCTCTTCCTGGCTGGGCTCGTCACCCGGGGTCGTGGTGTCGTCGGGCTCCTCGTCGGGAGCCGCGCCGCACGCCGCCAGTGCCAGCGCTGCCGCGGTGGCGAGCGCCGCCGCCCTCATGGTCTTCTTCACGTGCCACTCCTGTGTTGTCGCCACGCAGGTGCCGCCAGGGCCGTGACTCGCGTCGCTCCGTCGCGGCGTGTGCGGCACCCGGTCGGCTGGATGTACCTGAACACTACTGGCGTCGCGGCAGTGGTTGTTACCGCCGGGTAGCCCCCCGGGCCCCGATGTTACGGATTCGGAATGTTGCGCAACGGCGCGGTGGGGCCGCCCGGCAGGGGCTGACGGCCCGCCAGGACGGCCACGCGCGCGAGCACCCGCGCGCCGATCGCGATCGCCGCCTCGTCCACGACCAGGTCGCCGCGGTGCAGGTCGAACGCCCGCCCGCCCGGCGCGCGCGTGCCCAGCCGCGCCATCGCGCCCGGCGCGCGCGTGAGCAGCCACGCGAAGTCCTCGCCGCCGAGCGACTGCTCCGTGGCCTGCACGGCGTCGGGCCCGAGCACGTCGCGCGCGGCCGCCTCGAGCAGCCGGTTCGCGCCCGGGTCGTTCTCGACGGGCGGCACGCCGCGCAGGTGCTGGACCTCGACCTGCACCCGGTACGGCGCGACGACGTGCTCGACCGCCTC
>JAAZAC010000029.1 GCA_012514545.1 Actinomycetales bacterium
CCCGGCCGGCTCAGTGGCCCATGCCGAGGCCGCCGTCCACCGGGACGACGGCGCCGGTGACGTACGCCGCGTCCGGGGAGGCGAGGAAGTGCACGACGCCGGCCACCTCCTCCGGCGTGGCGAACCGTCCCGCCGGGATGGCGGCCCGGTACGCCTCCTGGCGCTCGGCCGGCAGGGCGCGCGTCATGTCCGTGTCGATGAAGCCTGGCGCGACGACGTTCGCCGTGATCCCCCGGCCGCCGAGCTCGCGCGTGACCGAGCGGGCGATGCCGACGAGACCCGCCTTGGACGCCGCGTAGTTGACCTGCCCCTGGCCGCCGTAGAGGCCGACGACCGAGGAGATGAGGACGATGCGGCCGGACCGCCGGCGGATCATGCCCGTCGCGGCGCGGCGCACGCACCGGAACGCGCCGGTGAGGTTGGTGTCCAGCACGGCGTCGAAGTCCTCGTCGGACATCCGCATGAGCAGCTGGTCGCGGGTGATACCCGCGTTCGCGACGAGCACCTCGACAGGCCCGTGCGCGGCCTCCGCCGCGGAGAACGCGGCGTCCACCGAGGCCGTGTCGGTGACGTCGCCGGCGACCACGAGCACGCCGTCGGGCGCGTCCGGGCCGCGCTGCAGGGAGGCGACCTTGTCGCCGGAGGCGAGGAACCGCTCGGCCACCGCGCGGCCGATGCCGCGGCTCGCTCCGGTGATCAGCACGCTGCGGCCGGTCGTCTCCACGCGCGGGGCCTCCTCGCTGTCGGTTGCTCGCCGTCGGTGCTCGCGGGCCGACACCCGGCCCCGACCGACCGTAGCCGACCGGGTGCGCCCGGCGACGTGCGGGCCCGCACAAGCGAGGGCCCGCCCCGCTGTGGGCCTCCCCCACACCCGCCACCGGCGGGCGGGTCGCGGGCTGCCTAGACTCGACGGGTGACGCAGCGGCGTGCCCGGCCCGACGCGGCCCCCGGGGCCGTGCGGATCACGACGGCGCCCGCCGCGCTCACCGACGACGTCGCCGCCCGCACGCGCCGCTACCTCGTCCAGATGAGCATCCGCGTCGTGTGCTTCGCGGGGGCGGTGGCCGTCGACCACTGGACGCGCTGGGTGCTCCTCGCCGGCGCGGTGGTGCTGCCGTACGTCGCGGTCATCGGCGCGAACGCGGGCCGCGAGCGGCGCACCGACCCCGGCACGTTCGTCGCCCCGGCGCCCGCGGCGCTGCCGCCCGGCGCGGCCCGGCTGCCGGGACCGGAACGGAAGGAGGGCACGTGACCGACCTCGTCTGCAGCGCGCGCGGCTGCGGGGAGGCCGCCGCGTGGGGCCTGCGGTGGAACAACCCGCGGATCCACACGCCGGACCGCCGCAAGGTGTGGCTCGCGTGCCCGGACCACCGCGAGCACCTCGAGGGCTTCCTCGGCGCGCGCGGGCTGTGGAAGGACACCGTGCCCGTGGCCGAGCTCCTCGCGGGGCCGGGCGGGCCGACGGACGACGGGGCGGGGGCGGCCGAGCGGTGAGGGGTCGCGCGGCCGCCGTCGTCGGCGTGGCCGTCCTCGTCGCGGCGGGCTGCGTCCTCGCGGGCCGCTGGCAGTGGACGCGGCACGCCGACCGCAGCGCCGAGGTCGCGCGCGTGGCCGCGCACTACGACGCCGCCCCCGTGCCCGCCGAGGACCTGCTCGCCCCGGACGGGTCGGAGGCCGTGGACGTCGCGGACCTCGCGTGGCGGCCGGTCACCCTCGTGGGGCGCTACGTCGGCACGGCGCTGCTGCGCAACCGCCCGACGTCGGGCACGCCGGCGGTCCACGCGCTCGGCCTGCTCGAGGTCGAGGGCGGGCGGCTCGACGGGGCCGTCGTCGTGCTCGACCGCGGCTGGCTCCCGGCCGCGGAGGCCGACGGGGCCGACGCGCGGGGCCCCGCGCCGCCGTCGGGCACCGTCACGGTCGTCGCGCGCCTGCGGCCCGCGGAGCAGCCGTCCGGGCGCGACGCCCCCGCGGGGCAGGTCCAGCGCATCGTGCCGGACGAGGTCGCGGCCGCGGCGGGCACGGACGGGCACGTGCTCGGCGGCGTCTACGGGGCGGTCGCGACCGAGGACGGCGCGCCGCCCGCGGGCGTGCAGCCGCTGCCCCGGCCGGAGGCGGACCTCGGCCCGCACCTGTCCTACGCGTTCCAGTGGTGGGTCTTCGCGGCGGGCGCGCTCGTGGGCGCCGTCGTGCTGCTGCGCCGCGACGCCGCCGAGGCCCGACCCGGCACGAGCGGGTCCGGGCGCACGAGCGGTCCGCGGCGGCGGCGCGCCCCCACCGCGGAGGACGAGGAGGACGCCCTCCTCGACGCGGCGGAGCGGGACGCCGCCGAGCGGGACGCCGCGGAGCGACGGGCGGGGCGGGTCAGCCCTTCGTGACCGCGGCGCGCCGGGCCTCGGCCGCCGCCCCGCGGGTGGCGCCGCCCCGGCTGCGCATCTTCACGCCGGACTCGACGAGCACGCCGTGGACGAAGCCGTAGGAGCGACCGATGTCCTGGGCCATGGACCGGATGCTCTCGCCGCGCTCGTAGCGCTCGACGAGGGCCGCCGCGAGGTCCTTCCGTCCCTCGCCCGTGATCCGGGAACCCTTGGGCAACCTGACGCTCATGGTCGTCCTCCTTCGTGGTCGGTCACGCGAGCGAGACGAGATCCGCGTAGCTCTCGCTCCATAGATCTTCATCCCCGTCGGGCAGGAGCACCACTCGGTGAGGCTGGAGGGACTCCACGGCGCCCTCGTCGTGGGTGACGAGGACCACCGCACCCTCGTAGCGCCGCAGCGCCGCGAGCACCTCCGCGCGGCTCGCGGGGTCGAGGTTGTTCGTCGGCTCGTCGAGCAGCAGCACGTTGGCGGCGGACACGACGAGCGTGGCCAGGGCGAGCCGGGTCTTCTCCCCGCCCGAGAGCACGCGGACCGGCTTGTCGGCGTCGTCGCCCGAGAAGAGGAACGAGCCGAGCACCGAGCGCACGTCGGTGTCGGAGAGGTCGGGCGCGGCGTGCCGCATGTTCTCCAGCACCGTTGCCGACGTGTCGAGCGTCTCGTGCTCCTGCGCGTAGTAGCCCAGCCGGAGGCCGTGCCCCGCGACGACCTCGCCGGTGTCCGGCTCCTCGATGCCCGCCAGCAGCCGCAGCAGCGTCGTCTTGCCCGCGCCGTTGAGGCCGAGCACTACGACGCGGCTCCCCCGGTCGACCGCCAGGTCGACGTCGGTGAACACCTCGAGCGAGCCGTAGGACTTGCTCAGCCCGGTCGCGGTGAGCGGCGTCCGCCCGCACGGGGCCGGCGTCGGGAAGCGGAGCTTGGCCACCTTGTCGGCGACGCGCTCGGCCTCGACGGACGACAGCAGGCGCTCCGCGCGGCGCGCCATGTTCTGCGCGGCGACGGCCTTGGTCGCCTTCGCGCGCATCTTGTCCGCCTGCGCGAGCAGCGCGGCGGCCTTCTTCTCGGCGTTCGCCCGCTCGCGCTTGCGCCGCCGCTCGTCGGTCTCCCGCTGCAGCAGGTAGGCGTCCCAGCCGAGGTTGTACTGGTCGAGCTCCGCGCGGTTGGCGTCCAGGTGGAACACCTTGTTCACGGCCGTCCGCACGAGGCCGACGTCGTGGCTGATGACGAGGAAGCCGCCCGGGTAGCTCGCGAGGAAGTCCCGCAGCCACACGATCGAGTCCGCGTCGAGGTGGTTCGTCGGCTCGTCGAGGAGCAGCGTGTCCGCGCCCGAGAACAGGATCCGCGCGAGCTCCACCCGCCGGCGCTGCCCGCCGGAGAGCGTGCCGAGCGGCTGGCGGAGCACCCGCTCGTCGAGCCCCAGGTTCGCGGCGATCCGGGCCGCCTCGCTCTCGGCCGCGTAGCCGCCGGCGGCCGTGAACCGCGTCTCGAGCCGCGCGTACCGCTCCATCGCCGCGTCCCGCGCGCCGGCGTCGGCGCTCGCCATCGCCGCCTCGGCCTCGCGCATCTGCCGCACGATCCGGTCGAGGTGGCGCACCGAGAGGATCCGGTCGAGCGCGACCACGTCGAGGTCGCCCGTGCGCGGGTCCTGCGGGAGGTACCCGACGTCGCCGGTGCGGACCACGCGGCCGCCGGTCGGCTGGCCCTCCCCCGCGAGCACGCGCGTGAGCGTCGTCTTCCCGGCGCCGTTGCGCCCGACGAGGCCGATCCGGTCGCCGGCGGCGATGCGGAACGTCGTCGGGACGAGCAGCTGCCGCGCGCCCACCCGCAGCTCGACGTCGTACGCGGTGATCACTGACGTTTCCTCTCACACGCGGACGGGGGTGCTGTGGACGGACACAAACGCCGCTCATCGTACGACCGGCTAGCGTGACCGCGTCCGGAAATTCCCCGGCCCCGCCCCGTGGAGAACCATGAGCGCCGACCGCCCCGACGCCGTCACGCCCGACGCCGTCGCCCCCGCGCCGACCGTGCCCGCGCCGACCGTGCCCGCCGCCCTGTCCCGGGCGCCGGTCGCCGACGTCGCCCTCGTGGCCACCTTCGCCGCGTTCCTCGTGGTGTGCACGGTGCTCCTCGCGCTGCCGGTCCCGGGCGGGAGCGTGCCGGTCACGCTGCAGACGTTCGCGGTGATGCTCGCCGGCGTGCTCCTGGGCCCGCGCCGGGGGGCGCTCGCCGTGCTGCTCTACCTCGTCGTCGGCTTCGCAGGCCTGCCGGTGTTCGCGCAGGGCCGCGGCGGCCTCGCGGTGCTCGGGGCGGCGTCGGCGGGGTACCTCCTCGCGTTCGTGCCGGGCGCGGCGGCCGCGGGGTGGCTGACCCGCCTGCGCCGCGTGCCCCGCACGTGGCTGCCCGCCGTCGTCCTCGGCGCGACGACGGCGGCCACCGTGCTCGTCGTCTACCCGATCGGCATCGCGGTCATGGCGGCGCGCACCGGCCTCTCCGCGGGCGAGGCGATCGTCGCGGGCGCCGCGTTCCTGCCGTTCGACGTGGTCAAGAACGTCCTCGTGGCGATCGTGGCCGCCGCGGTCTTCCGGGCCTTCCCGGACATGCTGGAGCGCCGCTGAGGGCCGCCCGGCCGTGATCGAGCTCCTCGGCGCCGCCGTCGCCGTCCGCACCGCGGACGGCGGGGTGCGCACGCTCCTGCATCCGACGACGGCGGTCCTCGCCGAGCGCCGCGTCGCGGTCGTCGGCGCCAACGGCTCCGGCAAGTCGACGCTGGCCCGGCTCGCGGGCGGTCTCGTGCTGCCGACGGCCGGCCGCGTCCTCGTGGACGGGCTCGACACCGCCACGGACGGCGCCGCCGTCCGCCGCCGGGTCGGGTTCTGCTTCACCGACCCGGACGCCCAGCTCGTCATGCCGACGCCGGCGGAGGACGTCGCGCTGTCGCTGCGGCGCACCGTGCCGCCCGCCGACCGCGCCGCCGCGGCCCGGGAGGTGCTCGAGCGGTTCGGCCTCGGCGGCCACGCCGACGTGCCCGTGCACGCGCTGTCCGGCGGGCAGAAGCAGCTCCTCGCCCTCGCGGGCGTCCTCGCGACCCGGCCGGCGGTGCTCGTGTGCGACGAGCCGACGACGCTGCTCGACCTGCGCTGGCGGCGCGTCGTCGACGAGCTCCTCGAGGCCGCGGAGCCGCAGGTGCTGCTCGTCACGCACGACCTGGCGGCCGCGCGCCGGGCGGACCGCGTGCTCGTCGTCGACGAGGGCCGCGTCGTGGCCGACGGCGAGCCGGAGGCGGCCGTCGACGCCTACCTGCGGCTGATGGCCGGGCGGCCGGCGTGAGCGCCCCCGCCGCGGCCGGGCTGCTCGGCCTCTACGTGCCCGGCGACACGTGGCTGCACCGCGCGGGCCCCGGGCCGAAGGCGGCGGGTCTCGCCCTGCTCGGCGCGTGGGTCGTCGTCGGGCGCGGCCCGGTCGCCGCGCTCGCCACCCTCGGCGCCGTCGTCGTCCTCGCCGCCACGGCGCGGATCGGGTGGCGCACGACGGCGCGCGGCCTGCTCCCCGTGCTCGTGGCGGCGGCGCTGCTGGCCGCCTACCAGGTGTGGCAGCGCGGCGCCGCGGTGGCGGTCGAGGTCTCGGCCGACCTCGTCTCCGCGGTCCTGGCGGCGACGGTGGTCACGGCGACGACGCCGGCCGACCGGATGCTCGACGCGGTCGTGCGGGCCGCGCGGCCGCTGCGCCGCGTCGGGCTCTCCCCGGAGACGGTCGGGCTCGCGGTCGCGCTGCTCCTGCGGTCCGTGCCGGCCCTCGCCCGGACGGCGACGGAGGTGCGGGACGCCGCCCGCGCGCGCGGGCTCGAGCGCAGCCCGCGGGCGCTCCTCGTCCCGGCGGCCGTGCGCGCCGTCGGCCGCGCGCGCCTCGTCGGGGACGCCCTCGCCGCCCGCGGCCTCGGCGACTGACGGCCGGGCGCGGACGAGCTCGGCGCGCCGCCGTCGGGCGCGCGGCGGGGCGCGGCCCTACCGTGATCACATGACCTTCCGGGAGGGCGGCAGCTTCGAGGGCGGGCGCGTGCGGACGCGGCGCGGCGGCGTGGCGGCCGGCGGCGGCATCGGCCTGGCCATCGTGGCGTTCCTCGTCTACCAGCTCACGGGCGTGGACCTCAGCGGCGAGCTGGCGAGCCTCCAGCAGGTCACCGGGGCCGGCGCGGGCGGCGGGCAGGTCGGCGAGGTGCCCGAGTGCACCGCGGCGGACGCGAACACCAACCGCGAGTGCCGCCTCTCGGCGACGCTGTACACGCTCGACGCGTTCTGGACCGACGTGTCGGCGGCCGAGGGCATCGCGTTCGACATCCCCGAGGCGGAGTCCTTCCAGGGGGCCACGACGACGGGCTGCGGCGCGGCGTCGGCGGCCGTCGGGCCGTTCTACTGCCCGGCGGACCAGACCATCTACCTCGACGTCTCCTTCTTCGACGAGCTGCGCACGCGGTTCGGCGCGGAGGGCGGGCCGTTCGCCGAGATGTACGTCGTCGCGCACGAGTACGGCCACCACATGCAGCACCTCATGGGCCGGATGGAGGGCCTCGACCGGCGCGACACCGGGCCGGGCTCGGACGGCGTCCGGCTCGAGCTGCAGGCGGACTGCTACGCGGGCATGTGGGCCCACGACGCCGCGACCCGGGTCGACCCGGACACGGGCCGCACGTTCCTCGTGCCGCCCACGGACGAGGAGCTCGCGCAGGCCCTCTCGGCGGCGGAGGCGATCGGCGACGACCACATCCAGGCGTCCTCGGGCGGCGGCGTGAACCCCGACACGTGGACGCACGGCTCGAGCGAGCAGCGCCAGCGGTGGTTCACCATCGGCTGGAACGAGGGCACGCTCACCGCGTGCGACACGTTCGCCACCGACGACCTGTGAGGCCCCGCCCCCTCACCCCATCCCTGCACACACCCCTGCGGGCCACACCCCTGCCGGCCACACCCCTGC
>JAAZAC010000030.1 GCA_012514545.1 Actinomycetales bacterium
CCGTCGGCCTCAACCTCGGCATCGCGTTCCGGGGCGGCTCGGAGTTCACGGTCCCCGGCGCGGGCACGACGGCGGAGCAGCCGGCCGTGGACGCCGTCGGGCAGATCGACGGCGCCGCCCCGCCCCGCGTGTCCGTCGTCGGGTCGAACACGATCCGCGTGCAGACCTCGCAGCTGAGCGACGAGGAGACGACCCGGCTCGCCGCGCTGCTCGCCGACGCGTACGACGTCGACGAGAGCGAGGTCGGCTCGTCGTTCATCGGGGCCACGTGGGGCGCCGACGTGACCAGCAAGGCGCTGCGCGGCCTCGTCATCTTCCTCGCGCTCGTGTCGCTCGTGCTCACCCTCTACTTCCGCGACTGGCGCATGGCCGTGGCGGGCATCGTCGCCCTGCTGCACGACGTCGCGATCACGGTGGGCGTGTACGCCGCCGTCGGGTGGGAGGTGACCCCGGCGACGATGATCGGGTTCCTCACGATCCTCGGGTACTCGCTCTACGACACCGTCGTCGTCTTCGACAAGGTGCGCGAGAACGTCACGGGCGTGCTCGACCAGAAGCGGTACACGTACGGCGAGCTGGCGAACCTCGCGGTCAACCAGACGCTCGTGCGGTCGCTCAACACCTCGGTCGTGGCGGTGCTCCCCGTCGGCTCGATCCTGTTCATCGGCGCGTTCCTGCTCGGCGCGGGCACGCTGCGGGACATCGCGCTCGCGCTGTTCGTCGGCATCATCGTCGGCACCTTCTCGTCGGTGTTCCTCGCGACGCCGCTGCTCGTCTGGATGCGCGACCGCGAGCCGGCGCTGCGCGAGCACAACGCGAAGGTGTACGCCGCCCGCGCGGCCGTCGCGGGCGACGGGGAGGCCGTCGCACCCGAGGCCGTCCGGGTGCGCGTCGGCTCGCTCGTGCCGGGCGAGCACCTCGGCAACCGGGCCCAGCCCCGGCGCAAGGGAGGACGGCGACCCGCAGGGAGGCGGTCGTGACCGCGCAGGCCGGTGACCTCGTCGCCAGGGCGGCGGCGCTCGTCAAGGACGTGCCCGACTACCCGACGCCCGGCGTCGTGTTCAAGGACATCACCCCTCTCCTCGCCGACGGGCCGACGCTCGCCGAGGTCGTGGAGCACCTCGCGGAGCGCGCCCCCGGGCCCATCGACCTCGTGGTCGGGATGGAGGCCCGGGGGTTCATCCTCGGCGCGCCCGTCGCCGTGGCCCTCGGGGCGGGCTTCATCCCCGTGCGCAAGGCGGGCAAGCTGCCCCGCGAGGTGCTGGCGGGTGCCTACGAGCTCGAGTACGGCAGCGCCGTGCTCGAGGTGCACCCCGACACGATCCGCGAGGGCGCGCGCGTGCTCATCGTCGACGACGTGCTCGCGACGGGCGGCACCGCGGCGGCCACGGTGGGGCTCATGGAGCAGGCGGGCGGCGTCGTCGTCGGGCTGTCGTTCCTCATGGAGCTGACGTTCCTCGGCGGGCGGGACAGGCTGCCCGACCGGAACGTCGACGTGCTCCTGACGTACTGAGCGCCCGCCCCAGCGGCCACTGCTGAGCGCCCCGCTCGCGCGCGGCGCGCCGACCCGCGGCGGGCATACCGCGTCCGGCCGTCTCGTTACCCCGACAGTAGACTCGAGACCTCGCGGGGGAGGAGGGGAGATGGCCGAGCCGACGTCGCCGGTGGCGCCCGCGTCGGGTGAGACGGGCGCCGACGAGCGCCGCCCCGACGAGCCCCGGCCGACCGCGCAGCCGCCGGGGGCGCGCGAGGCGCGCCCGCCGATCCTCGCCATGCCCGCGCCCCGGGCCCCGGGCAACGAGCCCCCGGCCGTCGCGTCGACGCCGAACCGGGTCCGCTCGCGGCTCGTGCGCTTCGGCACGCGCGCCTCCACGTCGTCGCCGATCCTCGAGCCCCTGCTCGTCGCCGTGCGGGACAACCACCCCCGCGCGGACGTCGGCATCATCGAGCGCGCCTACGCGCGCGCCGAGGAGGCCCACCGCGGCCAGAGCCGGCGCAGCGGCGACCCGTACATCACCCACCCGGTGGCGGTGGCGACGATCCTCGCCGAGCTCGGCATGACCCCGCCGACGCTCGCGGCCGCGCTGCTGCACGACACCGTCGAGGACACGGACTACTCGCTCGACCAGCTCCGCGAGGAGTTCGGCGACGAGATCGCGGGCCTCGTCGACGGCGTGACCAAGCTCGACCGCGTGTCCTACGGCGACGCCGCGCAGGCGGAGACCGTGCGCAAGATGGTCGTCGCGATGTCACGCGACATCCGGGTGCTCGTCATCAAGCTCGCGGACCGCCTGCACAACGCGCGCACCTGGCGGTTCGTGCCCCAGGAGTCGGCGCGGCGCAAGGCGCGCGAGACGCTCGAGATCTACGCCCCGCTGGCCCACCGGCTCGGGATGAACACGATCAAGTGGGAGCTGGAGGACCTCGCGTTCGCCACGCTCTACCCCAAGGTCTACGAGGAGATCGTGCACCTCGTCGCCGAGCGGGCCCCCGCGCGCGACGAGTACCTGTCGGTGGTGCGCGAGCGCGTCATCGCGGACCTGCGGGCCGCGAAGGTGAAGGCGACGGTCACGGGCCGGCCCAAGCACTACTACTCGATCTACCAGAAGATGATCGTGCGGGGCCGCGACTTCGCCGACATCTACGACCTCGTGGGCGTGCGCGTCCTCGTGGACACGGTGCGGGACTGCTACGCCGCCCTCGGCGCCCTGCACGCGCGATGGAACCCGGTGCCCGGCCGGTTCAAGGACTACATCGCGATGCCCAAGTTCAACATGTACCAGTCGTTGCACACGACGGTCATCGGGCCCGGGGGCAAGCCGGTCGAGATCCAGATCCGCACGCACGACATGCACCGGCGCGCGGAGTACGGCGTCGCGGCGCACTGGAAGTACAAGGAGAACACCAAGCACGGCGGCTCGCCGGACGCCACGGGGGAGATGGCGTGGCTGCGCCAGCTCATCGACTGGCAGCAGGAGACCGCCGACCCGACGGAGTTCCTCGACTCCCTGCGCTTCGAGATCCGCGGCCAGGAGGTCTACGCGTTCACGCCGAAGGGCGACGTCCACGCGCTGCCGGCCGGGTCCACGCCCGTCGACTTCGCGTACTCGGTGCACACCGAGGTGGGCCACCGAACCATGGGCGCGCGCGTCAACGGCCGTCTCGTGCCGCTCGACTCGCCCCTGGAGAACGGCGACGTCGTCGAGATCCTCACGTCGAAGTCCGAGGCCGCGGGCCCCAGCCGGGACTGGATGACGTTCGTCAAGAGCCCGCGCGCCCGCAACAAGATCCGGCAGTGGTTCAGCAAGGAGCGCCGCGAGGAGGCCATCGAGCACGGCAAGGTGGCCATCGCCAAGGCGATGCGCAAGCAGAACCTGCCGATCCAGCGGCTGCTCACGCACGAGGCGATGGTCGCCCTCGCCAACGAGATGCGGTACGCGGACGTCTCCGCGCTCTACGCGGCGATCGGCGAGGGACAGGTGTCGGCGGCCACCGTCGTGCACCGGCTCGTGCAGTCGATCGGCGGCGAGTCGGGCACGGAGGAGGACGTCGCCGAGGCCGCCCGGCCGGGTCGCCAGCCGCGGGTGCGGACGGCGGACGCCGGCGTCGTCGTCAAGGGCGTCTCGGACGTGTGGGCGAAGCTCGCGAAGTGCTGCACGCCGGTCCCGGGCGACGAGATCGTCGGCTTCGTCACGCGGGGCTCCGGCGTGAGCGTGCACCGCGCCGACTGCGGGAACGTCGAGGGCCTGCGCACGCAGCCGGAGCGCATGGTCGAGGTCGAGTGGGACGTCGGCCCGAACACGCTGTTCCTCGTGCAGATCCAGGTCGAGGCGCTCGACCGCGCCCGGCTGTTGTCGGACGTCACGCGAGTGCTGTCCGACCACCACGTCAACATCCTGTCGGCCACGGTGACGACCACCCGCGACCGGGTGGCGATGTCCCGCTTCATCTTCGAGATGGCCGACCCGGCGCACCTCAACTCCGTGCTCGCGGCCGTGCGCAAGGTGGACGGCGTGTTCGACGTCTACCGGATCACCGGCTCGCGCGCGGCCGACCTGCACGCCACGCGCGGCTGAGGAGGCGCGGCCCGCGCCGTGGCGCGGGGGCCTGCCGGCCTCGTCAGCCCCGCGCGTCGGCCGCGGCCCGCTCCACCTGCTCGAGCCAGGCCCGACGCGCGGCGAGCGACTCGGTGATCTCGTTCACCTTCCGCTCGTCGCCGGCCGCCTGCGCCTTCTCCAGGTCGGCCTCGAGCGCCGCGATGGCGGCGACGAGCTGCGCCGCGGCGCCCTCGGCCCGGGCCCGGGTCTCCGGGTTGGTGCGCTGCCAGCGGGACTGCTCGGCGTCGCGCACGGCCTGCTCGACCGCGCGCAGCCGGCCCTCGACGCGCTGCACGTCGCCGCGGGGCACGCGGCCGGCCTTCTCCCAGCGCTCCTGGATCGAGCGGAGGCCGGCCTTGGCGGCCGCGAGGTCCGTGACCGGGACGAGGCGCTCGGCCTCCTCGAGCAGAGCGAGCTTCACCTGCAGGTTCGCCGCGTACTCGGCGTCGGTGGCCTTGTGGAAGGCGTCCCGCGCGCTGAAGAACGCGTCCTGCGCCGCGCGGAAGCGGGCCCAGAGCGCGTCGTCGTCCCGGCGGTTCGCCCGCCCGGCGGCCTTCCACCGGGCCATGAGGTCGCGGAACGCGGCGGAGGTCGCGCCCCAGTCGGTGCTCGACGCAAGGGCCTCGGCCTCGGCGACGATCTGCTCCTTCGCCGCGCGGGCGGCGGCGTTGGCCTTCTCGAGCTCGGCGAACCAGCGGCGACGTTCCCGGTCGAACGTCGAGCGGGCGTGGCTGAACCGCTTCCAGAGGGCGTCCTCGGTGGGACGGTCGATGCGCGGGCCGCGGCGCTGCGCCTCCTTCCACTGCTCGAGGAGCGCGCGGAGCTGCTCGCCCGCAGGCCGCCACTGCATCTTCGCGGGGTCGGTGGCGGCGATCTTCTCGGCCGCCTCGACGAGGGCGGTGCGCGCCTCGAGCGCGGCCTGCTTGGCCGCGGCCCGCTCGGCCTCGACGGCGGCGCGGCGCTCCGCGGCCCGCTCCCGGAGTGCGTCGAGGCGGACGCGCAGGGCGTCGAGGTCGCCGACGGCGGCCGGGGCCTCGAGCTCGGCGGTGAGGTGCTCGAGCGTGGTGTCGATCTCCTTGATCGAGAGGTCGGTCGCCGCGAGGCGCGTCTCGAACAGGCCCACCTTGGCGTGCAGGTCGGCGTACCGGCGCACGTAGAAGGCGATGGCCTCCGACGGGTCGCCGGCGAACTGGCCGACCTCGCGTTCGCCCGCGGCCTCGCGCACCCAGACGGTGCCGTCCTCGGCGACGCGGCCGAACGTCGCGGCGGCGGCCAGCTCGGCCTCCGACAGGTCCGGCGGCGGAGGGACGGCGGGGGTGGCGTGGGTGGCGACGACGGCGGCCGGGGTGACGCGGCGCCCCTTCGGCGGGCGCGGGACGGCCCGCGGGGTCGGCCGGGGAGCGGGAGCCGCCGCCTCCGCGGCCGCGGGGGCCTCGGGCTCGGGAGCGTGCGCGGCGTCGGCGGTCGGCGCGTCCGCCGAGGGGGCGGCGTCGGTGGTGGCCTCGGGCGCAGGCACCTCGGCGGCGGGCTCGTCGGCGACCGTCTCGTCGGCGACGGGCTCGGCCTCGGCCGCGGGCTCGGGCTCCTCGGCGGCGGGCTCGGTGGCGGGCGCCGGCTCCTCGGCGGCCGGCTCCGCCTCGGCGACAGGCTCCGCCTCGGCGACATGCTCCGCCTCGGCGACATGCTCCGCCTCGGCGACATGCTCCGCCTCGGTCGTCGGCTCCTCGGGCGCGGTCTCCGCCTCCGGCGCGACGGCCGTGGCCTGGGCCTCGGCCGCGCCGTCGGCGGTCGTCGCGGTGGCGTCGTCGCGCGGCTCGGCGGCGGCGTCGCGGCTGGGGCTCTCGCTCACTGGACCTGCACTCCCTCGATCGTGACGTCCGTGACGGGCGTCTCGGTCCCCTCGACCACGCCGGCCTCTGCCACCTGGCGCAGCACATCCATGCCCTCGACGACGCGGCCGAACACCGTGTAGCCGCCCGCCTCGTCCGAGGTGATCGTCGAGTCCTCGTACACGAGGAAGAACTGGCTGCCCTGGCTCTCGGCGTCCCCCCGCACGCGCGCCATGGCCACCGTACCGGCCGGGTACACGTCGTCGGCGGGCGCGTTCTCGATCGGCCCGAAGCGGTAGCCCGGCCCGCCCAGGCCGGTGCCCTCGGGGTCGCCGCACTGCAGCACGTAGATCGCGTTCGTCGTGAGCCGGTGGCACGTCGTGCCGTCGAAGAAGCCGTCCTGCGCGAGCGTGACGAACGAGGCGACCGCCTGCGGGGCCGCCGCGCCGTCGAGCTCGAGCACGAGGTCGCCGGCCGTCGTCGTGAGGGTCGCGGTCCAGGTGCGGTTCTCGGCGACGGCCGGGTCCGGCGCCTGCGCCTCCGGGGTCGGCTCGGCCGACGGCTCCGCGGAGGGCTCGGTCGCGGGCTCCGAGGCGGTCGGGGTCGGGGTCGGGGGCTCCTCGGGGGACGTGGCCTCGACGACGAGCCAGACGACGACGCCGAGCGCGAGCGCGCCGAGCACGGACCCGGTGACGACCGCCCGCCGCCGCTGCCGCGCGCGCACCTCCTCCTGGTGCTGCAGCCACTTCTCGTAGCGCCGCCGCGCGTACTCGCGCTGCTGCTTCTTCGAGGTCACCTCGACTCCCGTTCGTGCCGGTCGCGGGCGCGTACCCGCGGGCGGGCGCGCCAGGGCGGCCCCGCCGAGCCGACAGTCTAGGCAAGGCGCCCCCGGGGCACGGACCGCCGAGGTCCCGCGGACGGTCACGGTCTGGTCTCGGGCGCGCCGGTAGGCTTGACCGGTGCTGATCAGGACCGTCGTCGCCCCCCTGCTCGGCACGAACTGCTACCTCGTGCCCGACGGCGACCGGTGCGTCGTCGTCGACCCCGGTGGCGGCGCGGCGGAGGCGATCCGCCGCGAGGTCGCAGCCGCCGGGCTCGTGCCGACGGCGGTGCTCGTCACCCACGGGCACGTCGACCACACGTGGGCCGCCGCGGAGGTCTCCGACGCTTACGGCATCCCGGTGCTCGTGCACGAGGCGGACGCCTACCGGCTCGCCGACCCCGTCGGCAGCCTCGGGCCGCTCGGCCGCCAGCTCGCCGCGATGGCCGGCGACCCGGCGGGCCCGCCCGCGCCGAGCCGCCTGGAGCCGTTCGCGACGCCCCCGGGCGAGCCGGCCGTCGTCGTCGGGAACCTGCGGGCGCTGCACGCGCCGGGCCACACGGAGGGCTCCACGGTCTACCTGCTCGACGGGCCCGACGGCGCCCCCGTCGCCCTCACCGGCGACGTGCTCTTCGCGGGCTCGATCGGGCGGTGCGACCTGCCGGGCGGCGACGAGGTGGCGATGGCGGCCACGCTGCGCCGCCTGGCGGCCCTCGACCCGGCGACCGCCGTCCTGCCGGGCCACGGCCCGCGCTCGACCATCGGCGACGAGCTGGCCACGAACCCCTACCTGCGCGCTGGGCGTTGAGCCCGAGGAGGCACGACATGGCACGCCCCACCCCCCTGTCCGGGTTCCCGGAGTGGCTCCCGGAGGGCCGCGTCGTCGAGCAGCACGTGCTCGACACCCTGCGCCGCACCTTCGAGCTGCACGGCTTCGCGGGCATCGAGACGCGCGCGGTGGAGCCGCTCGACCAGCTCCTGCGCAAGGGCGAGACGAGCAAGGAGATCTACGTGCTGCGGCGCCTGCAGGAGCAGGAGGCCGACGAGGGCCGCGGCGAGCAGGCCGGGCTCGGGCTGCACTTCGACCTCACCGTGCCGTTCGCCCGGTACGTACTCGAGAACGCCGGCAAGCTGCACTTCCCGTTCCGCCGCTACCAGATCCAGAAGGTCTGGCGCGGCGAGCGGCCGCAGGAGGGCCGGTTCCGCGAGTTCGTGCAGGCCGACGTCGACGTGGTCGCCGCGGGGGAGCTGCCGTACCACTACGAGGTCGAGCTGCCGCTCGTCATGGCCGACGCGTTCGCCGCGCTGGCCGACGTCGGCGTCCCGCCGGTACGGATCCTCGTGAACAACCGCAAGGTCGTCGAGGGCTTCGCGCGCGGGCTCGGGCTGGCCGACGTCGACGCGGTGCTGCGCGCCGTCGACAAGCTGGACAAGGTCGGTCCCGACGCCGTCGCGGACCTCCTGCGCGCGGAGGCCGGTGCGAGCGCCGAGCAGGCGGCGGCGATGCTCGACCTGGCCGCGGTGCGCGGGGACGACGTCGTGGCGCGCGTCCGGGCGCTCGCCGAGCGGCACGGCGCCCGCACCGGCGCCGGGGGCGACCTGCTCGACGCCGGGCTGGCCGAGCTGGGCGCGCTGCTCGACGCGGCCGCGACGCGCGCGCCCGGGGTCATCACCGCCGACCTGAAGATCGCGCGCGGCCTCGACTACTACACGGGCTCGGTCTACGAGACGGTCCTCGTCGGCCACGAGGACCTCGGCTCGATCTGCTCGGGCGGCCGGTACGACGCCCTGGCGAGCGACGGGACGACGACGTACCCCGGCGTCGGGCTGTCGATCGGCGTCTCCCGCCTCGTCTCCCGGCTGCTGTCCGCGGGCCTCGTGACGGCGACGCGCGGGGTGCCGAGCGCCGTCGTGGTCGCCGTGACGAGCGAGGAGACGCGTCAGGAGAGCGAGGCCGTGGCGGCGGCGCTGCGCGCGAGGGGGATCCCCACGGAGGTCGCCCCGGCGGCGGCGAAGTTCGGCAAGCAGATCCGCTACGCGGACCGGCGCGGCGTGCCGTTCGTCTGGTTCCCCCCGACGGCGCGGACCGCCGAGGGCGCCGACGCGGCGACCGGCCACGAGGTCAAGGACATCCGCTCCGGCGAGCAGGTGCCGGCGGACCCGGCGACGTGGACGCCGCCTGCCGAGGACCTGCTCCCGAGGGCGGTGCCCGGGCCGGCGGCCGGCTGAGGCGGGGCCCGGTCGGGCGGTCGACCCTCCCGTCAGCCGCCGTCAGTGCCGTCGGCCCGCCGCGGGCGCGGCGTGCGCGGTGAGCTGCGCCAGCACCTCGTGGGTCGTCAGGGGCACCGGGCCCATGCCCGCGAGCTCCCGCACGCGCTCCGGCGTCGCGCCCGAGGTCGCGTCGGTGACGACGACGGCGCGCAGGTCGTGCGACACCGCGTCGACGGCAGTGGCGCGCGGGCAGTTCGGGAAGTTGCAGCCCGCGACGACCACCGTGCCCACCCCGCGGTCGGCGAGCCAGGCGGCGAGCGGCGTGCGGAAGAACGCGGACCAGCGTGGCTTGAACAGCACGATCTCGTCGGGCCCGACCTCCTGCCAGCCGCGCGCACGCAGGAGGTCGTGGTCGAGGCGCGCCGCGCCGTCGGGCAGGAGCCCCGGGGCGATCTGCGCGCCCTCGGTGCCGGCGAGGAGCATCCGCAGCCCTGCCGCGAGGGCGTCGCGGCGCACGAGGTCGGCGTCGGCGCTGTCGGGGGAGTAGAGCCGGACGACGTGCACCACGGGGCGCCCCGCCGCGCGGAAGGCCGCCGCGAGCCGACGGAGGGCGGGGAGCGCCGCGGAGGTCCCGGCGATCGGGGTCGCCCCGCCGTCGAGCACGTCGCGCTGGACGTCGATGAGCAGCAGGGCGCTCGTGTCCCACGTCGGGTCGGTGGCCGCCATGGCGCGAGGCTAGCAAGCCCTTGACCGCGGTCCGAACACGTGTTCGACTCATGGCATGCGGTGGGACGGCCGGCAGGTGGGCGCGGACGACGACGCCGTGCTGCCCGGCCTCGGGCTCGCCGGGCTCGTGCGGAGCGTGCGCACCCCCGAGTTCGCGGGCGTGACCTTCCACGAGGTCCTGGCGCGCACGGCGATCAACCGGGTGGCGGCGCCGATGCCGTTCCGCTGGTCGCTCAACCCGATGCGGGGCTGCCTGCACGGCTGCGCCTTCTGCTACGCGCGGCGCACGCACGAGTTCCTCGACCTCGGGCCCGGCGAGGACTTCTCCCGGCAGGTCGTCGTGAAGACGAACGTCGCCGAGGTGCTGCGTGCGGAGCTCGCGCGGCCGTCGTGGGCGCGCGAGCACGTCGCCGTCGGGACGATCAGCGACCCGTACCAGCGCGCGGAGGGCCGCTACCGGCTCATGCCCGACGTCGTCGCCGCGTTCGCCGACGGGCGGACGCCCTTCTCCGTGACGACGCGCGGCACCCTGCTGCGGCGGGACCTGCCGCTGCTCGCCGGCGCCGCGATGCGCGTGGCGGTGGGCGTGAACGTGTCGCTCGGGCTGCTCGACGAGCGGTTGGCCCGCGCGCTCGAGCCGGGCGCCCCGAGCCCGCGCGCCCGGCTGGACCTCGTCGCCGCGGTCCGCGCGGCCGGGCTGCCGTGCCACGTGTTCGTGGCGCCCGTGCTGCCGTGGCTCACCGACGACCCGCGGGCCCTGGACGAGCTGCTCGGCGCCGTCGTGGCCGCCG
>JAAZAC010000260.1 GCA_012514545.1 Actinomycetales bacterium
ACCGCCGCGTCCGGGATCGGCACGAGCCGCACGGTCGCCGACAGGACGGTGACGAGCGTGCCCTCGGTGCCGACGAGCATCCGCGCGAGGTCGGTGCCCCGCTCCGGCAGCAGGTGCTCGAGCGAGTAGCCCGACACCTGGCGCGAGAACCGGCCGAGCTCGGTGCGCACGAGCGCGAGGTTGGCGGCGACGAGGTCCGCCAGGCCGGGTACGGGAGCCAGCGCGCCGTCGCCGCGCGTGGCGGTGAACCGGCGGCCCTGCCCGTCGACCACGTCGAGGGACACGACGTTGTCCGCGGTGCGGCCGTACGCGACCGCGCGCGGGCCGCACGCGTTGTTGCCGATCATCCCGCCGAGCGTCGCGCGGTTCTGGGTCGACGGGTCGGGGCCGAACCGCAGCCCGTACGGCGCGGCCGCCTGCTGCAGCGCGCTCATCACCACGCCGGGCTGCACGACGGCGGTGCGCGCCTCCGGGTCGATCTCGCCGATGGCGGTCAGGTACCGGGAGGTGTCGACGACGATGCCCGGCCCGATCGCGTTGCCCGCGACCGAGGTGCCCGCCCCGCGCAGGGTCAGCGGCGTGCCCGTGGCGCGCGCGACCTCGTGCACCGCGAGCAGGTCGTCCGTGTCCCGCGGCGCCACGACCACCCGGGGCACCACGCGGTAGTTCGACGCGTCGGTGCTGTACTCCGCGCGCACCCGCGTCGACGTGCCCACCTCGCCCCGCACCGCGGCGCGGAGCTCGCGGACCAGGTCGACGGCGGTGGTGGTGGCCACGCGCGCATCCTGCCACGCGCGCGTGGCGGCGTCGGGGTGACCTGCGTCCCGTCCGCCCAGGTGACCAGCAGGCGGACGCGGGGCGTCAGGCGAGCGCCGCGGTCAGGCGAGCGCCGCGGTCAGGCGAGCGCCGCGTCCAGGGCGATCGGCACCCGCAGCGCCTTGCTCACCGGGCAGGTCGCCTTCGCCTCCTCGGCGACGCGGCGGAACGTGGCGTCGTCCACCTCCGGGACAGCGCCGCGCACGCGCATGCGGATGCCCGGGATGCGGAAGCCGCCCTCCGGGTCGGGGCCGAAGTCGACCTCCACCGTCACGTCGAGGCTCGTCGGCGTCCCGCCGGCCTGCCCGAGGAGCCCCGAGAACTGCATCGCGTAGCACGAGGCCAGCGCCCCCGCGATGAGCTCCTCCGGGCTGGTGGTGGCGTCGGCGTCCTCGGCGGCACGCTTGGGGAAGGACACCGGGAAGGTGCCGACCCCGGAGCTGGCCAGCGTCACCTCGCCGCTGCCCTCCGAGACCGAGCCGGACCAGGTGGTACGTGCGGAACGCGTGGCCATCGGGACCTCCGTCGGTGAGACAGTACGGACGGCTCGACCGTAACCCGGGGTCGCGGCGGCAGCACACGGAGGTGGACATGGGCGACCGTGTGGACGAGGCCTTCGCCGCCCACCCCCGGACCGGCTTCCTGCCCGAGCGGCAGCGGCGGTTCGCGGACCGGGACGCCCCGCTGCCCATCGGGCACGGCCAGACGAACTCGCAGCCGAGCACCGTCGCCCGGATGCTCCGGCTGCTCGAGGTGCCCGTGGGCGCGAAGGTGCTGGACGTCGGCGCGGGCTCGGGCTGGACGACGGCGCTGCTCGCCCACCTCGTCGGGCCGACCGGCTCCGTGGTCGGGGTGGAGCTCGAGCCGGAGCTCGCCGCCTGGGGCGCCGCGAACCTCGCCGCGACCGGGCAGCCGTGGGCGCGCATCGTCCCGGCCGTGCCGGGCGTGCTCGGCCTGCCCGACGAGGCGCCGTTCGACCGGATCCTCGTGTCCGCCGAGGCGCCGGTGCTGCCCCGCGCCCTCGTCGAGCAGCTCGCCGACGGCGGCCGCATCGTCGTGCCGGTGGCCCGCGGCCTCGAGGTGGGCCGCCGGACCGGCGACGACCTCGCGGTCACGCGGTTCGAGGGCTACCGGTTCGTGCCACTGCGCTGACGCGGCCCGCGCTGAACCTCGAGTGGAGCACGGTGGCGGGGAAACCGCTCGAGTGGAGCACCGTGACGCCACGGTGCTCCACTCGGGAGGGGTGGGACGCGGGGAGGCGAACCTCGAGGACGGCCGAGGGGCCCGGCCCCGCGCCGCGCGCGGGACCGGGCCCCTCGGGTCGGACCTGGGTCCGGGTCAGCGGGTGTCGCCACCGCCTGACGCGACCGCCGCGCGCCCGGCCTCGAGCCGCGCGATCGGGATCCGGAACGGCGAGCAGGACACGTAGTCGAGCCCGACGCCGTGGAAGAAGTGGATCGACTCCGGGTCGCCGCCGTGCTCGCCGCAGACGCCGAGCTTGATGTCCGGGCGGGTCGCCTTGCCCTTCTCCACCGCCAGCGCCACGAGGCCGCCGACGCCCTGGGTGTCGATCGACTCGAACGGCGACACCGAGAAGACGCCCTTCTCCGTGTACTGGTTGAAGAACGCGCCCTCGACGTCGTCGCGGGAGAAGCCCCACGTCGTCTGCGTCAGGTCGTTCGTGCCGAACGAGAAGAACTCGGCCACCTCGGCCATGCGGTCCGCGGTGTACGCGGCCCGCGGCAGCTCGATCATCGCGCCGATCGGGATGTCGAGCTCGACGCCCTGCTCCTCCGCGACCTGCTCGAGCACGGCCTCGGCGTCGTCGCGGACGAGGTGCAGCTCCATGACCGACGCGGCGAGCGGGATCATGATCTCGGCCTTCGGGTTGCCGCCGGCCTTGATCCGGGCCGCCTGCGCCTCGGCGATCGCCCGCACCTGCATGGTGAACAGGCCCGGGATGACGATGCCGAGCCGCACGCCGCGCAGACCGAGCATCGGGTTCGCCTCGCGGGTCTTGTTCACCGCGGCGAGGAGGACCTTGTCCCGCTGCGCCTCCTCGGAGGTGTCGCCCCGCGCCTCGGCGAGCGCGACCTTGACGGACAGCTCCGTGTAGTCGGGGAGGAACTCGTGCAGCGGCGGGTCGATGAGCCGGATGGTGACGGGCAGGCCGTCCATCGCCTCGAGGATCCCGATGAAGTCCTCGCGCTGCAGCGGCATGAGCGCGTCGAGCGCCGCCTGCTGCTCCGCCTCGTCCTTCGCCAGGATGAGCCGCTCGACCAGCACGCGCCGGTCGCCGAGGAACATGTGCTCGGTGCGGCACAGGCCGATGCCCTCGCCGCCGAGCCGGCGGGCGCGCAGCGCGTCCTCGGGGGTGTCGGCGTTGGCCTCGACGCCGAGGCGCCGCGTCGCGTCGGCGTGCGTGAGCAGCGCGTCGACGGCGGTGACGAGCTCGCGCGTCTCCTCGTCGTCCCCGACCTCGGCCAGGGCGGCCTCGAGGCCGTCCTCGAGGTAGCGGACGACCGGCGACGGCACCACGGGCACGTCGCCGAGGAAGATCTCGCCCGTCGACCCGTCGATGGCGATGGTGTCGCCCTCGTTGACGACGGTGCCGTCCTTGAGGGTGAACCGCTTGGCGACGACGTCGACGTCCAGGGCCTCCGCGCCGACGACGCAGGTGGTGCCCATGCCGCGCGCGACGACGGCGGCGTGCGACGTCTTGCCGCCGCGCGAGGTGAGCACGCCGACCGAGGCGATCATGCCGCCGAGGTCGTCGGGGTTCGTCTCGCGGCGGACGAGGATGACCTTCTTGCCCTGCTCCGCCCACTCGACGGCCGTCGCGGACGAGAAGACCGCCTGGCCGACGGCCGCGCCCGGCGAGGCCGCCATGCCCTTGGCGAGCAGCGTCCGCTCGGCCTTGACGTCGAACTGCGGGAACATCAGCTTGCTCAGCTGCTCGCCGGTCACCCGCTCGAGCGCCTCGTCGAGGGTGATGAGGTGCTCCTCGACCAGCTGGTGGGCGATCCGGAAGGCCGCGGCCGCCGTGCGCTTGCCGACGCGGGTCTGCAGCATCCACAGCTTGCCGCGCTCGACCGTGAACTCGATGTCGCACAGGTCGCGGTAGTGGGTCTCGAGGCGCCGCATGACCTGGCGCAGCTCGTTGTACGCCGCCGGGTCGATCTTCTCCATCTCGGCGAGCGGCAGCGTGTTGCGGATGCCCGCGACGACGTCCTCGCCCTGCGCGTTGGTGAGGTAGTCGCCGTAGTCGCCGGGCTGGCCGGTGGAGGGGTCGCGCGTGAAGCAGACGCCCGTGCCGGAGTCCTCGCCGAGGTTGCCGAACACCATCGTGCAGACGTTGACGGCGGTGCCCAGGTCGTCCGGGATGCGCTCGCGGCGGCGGTACAGGCGCGCGCGCTCGGTGTTCCAGGAGTTGAAGACCGCCTCGATCGCGAGGTCGAGCTGCTCGCGCGGGGCCTGCGGGAAGTCGCGCCCGGTCTCGTCCTTGACGATCTGCTTGTAGACCTTGACGAGCTCCTTGAGGTCCTCGGCCGTCATCTCGGTGTCGGCGGTGTAGCCCTTGGCCGCCTTCGCCGCGTCGAGCGCGTCGGCGAACTTGTCGCCGTCGATGTCCAGCACCGTCTTGCCGAACATCTGGATGAGGCGCCGGTAGGAGTCCCAGGCGAAGCGCTCGTTGTTGGAGAACCGGGCGAGGCCCTCGACCGACTCGTCGTTGAGGCCGACGTTGAGGACCGTCTCCATCATGCCGGGCATCGAGAACTTGGCGCCCGAGCGGACCGAGACGAGCAGGGGGTCCTTGACGTCGCCGAACTGGCGGCCGAGCGCGTCCTCGAGCCGGCGGATGGCCTGCGTGACCTCGACCCGCAGCTCCGGAGGCACCTCGCCGTTCTTCATGTACTCGCGGCAGGCGTCGGTGGTGATGGTGAACCCGGGAGGCACGGGCAGCCCGAGGTTCGTCATCTCGGCGAGGTTCGCACCCTTGCCACCGAGGAGGTCCTTGAGGTCCTTGTTTCCTTCGCTGAAGTCGTAGACGTACTTCGCCACTGTGTGCCTCTCTACCTTGACGCCGCGCCTCGTTGCCGACGTCTCGCCGCCATTAGCCTGCGGGAACCCGCCCCATCTTCCGGGGGACCTTGGGCCCTGCGGAAGCCCCTCCGACCGGCGCGTCGCCGGCCGCCGCACGCGGCGCCGTCGGACCGCCCGGATGGTGGGACGCCCGGCCCCGGGCGGTCCGGGGCCGAAGGTCACATCTTCGCGCAGGAACCCCGCCATAGCGTGGCAGGGACAACGAGGTCCCGACGCACGCATGGGGTTGATCGTGAGCACATCGTCCGAAGGGCGCGCCGTGGCCGGCGTGTCGCCCAGCACCGTCCGCACGCCCGGGAAGCGGCTCCGCCGCACGGGGCTGGCCGCTCTGGTCGGTCTCGGCGGCCTGACGCTCGCCGGCTGCTCGTCCGAGGCGTCCTCCGGGGGCTCCGGCTCCCACGGCGGCGAGGTGAACCTCCAGGTTCCCAGCCTCGCCGACGTCGCCGTCGTCGGCGGTGGCGCCGGCTCCGGCCGGATGCTCCTGCTCGTCGGGCTCGTCGTCTGCGCGATGGGCCTCGGGTTCGGCTACCTCGTGTACCACCAGCTGAAGAAGCTCCCGGTGCACCCGTCGATGCGCGACGTCGCCGAGCTCATCTTCACCACCTGCAAGGCGTACCTGCTCAAGCAGGGCCGGTTCCTCATGGTCCTGTGGGCGTTCATCGCCGCGGTGATCGTCGTCTACTACGGGTTCCTCGTGGACCTGCCGTGGGGCAAGGTCGCGATCGTCATCGCGTTCAGCCTCGTCGGCATGGCGGGCTCCTACTCGGTGGCCTGGTTCGGCATCCGGGTCAACACGTTCGCCAACGCGCGCACGGCCTTCGCCTCGCTCGAGGGCAAGCCGCTCCCCGTGCACCGCATCCCGATGAAGTCGGGCATGTCGATCGGCATGGTGCTCATCAGCCTCGAGCTGCTGACCATGCTCGTCATCCTGCTGTTCCTGCCCGGTGACATCGCCGGCGCCTGCTTCATCGGCTTCGCGATCGGCGAGTCCCTCGGCGCCGCGGCGCTGCGCATCGCGGGCGGCATCTTCACGAAGATCGCGGACATCGGCTCCGACCTCATGAAGATCGCCTTCAAGATCAAGGAGGACGACGCCCGCAACCCCGGCGTCATCGCCGACTGCACCGGCGACAACGCCGGCGACTCGGTCGGCCCGTCGGCCGACGGCTTCGAGACCTACGGCGTCACCGGCGTCGCGCTCGTGACCTTCGTGCTGCTGGCGGTGGACTCCCCGGCGATCCAGGCCAGCCTGCTCGTCTGGATCTTCGTGGTCCGCGCGATGATGGTCGTCGCGTCCGCGCTCTCCTACCTCGTCAACGACGCCTGGGCCCGGGCCCGCTACGCCGACGCCGAGCGGTTCGACTTCGAGACCCCGCTGACGTCGCTCGTCTGGATCACCTCGCTCGTGTCCATCGCGGGCACGTTCGCGATGACCTACGTCGTCCTCGGCGAGATCGGCGACGGCTCCCTGTGGTGGAAGCTGTCGGCGATCATCTCCTGCGGCACGATCGCGGGCGCGCTCATCCCCGAGCTGGTCAAGGCCTTCACCTCGACCAAGAGCCGGCACACGCAGGAGGTCGTCAAGAGCACGCGCCAGGGCGGCGCCTCGCTCAACATCCTGTCCGGCCTCGTGGCGGGCAACTTCTCCGGCTACTGGCTGGGCATCGCCATCGTCGGCCTCATGGGCGGCGCGTTCCTCATCAGCGAGCAGGGCCTGGCGGAGTTCATGCTCGCCCCGCCCGTCTTCGCCTTCGGCCTCGTGGCGTTCGGGTTCCTGTCCATGGGCCCGGTGACGATCGCCGTCGACTCCTACGGCCCGGTCACCGACAACGC
>JAAZAC010000261.1 GCA_012514545.1 Actinomycetales bacterium
CCAGGGCGACCGCCCCGACCACGGCCGTCGCGAGGGCGACGTCGCGCCAGACGGCCGGGTCGCGGCTGAGCCAGGGGCGCGCCGTCGGGCCGACGGCGTAGCCCGCCGCCCGGACCGCGGCGACGAGGTCGGCGCGGGGGACGGGCCCCGTCGTCCGGACGACGGCGATGCCGCGGCGGGCGGACACGCGCGCGGACCGGACGCCCGGGACGCGGCGCAGCGCCGCGCCCACGCGCGTCTCGCACGCGCGGCACGTCATCCCCGCGATCTCGAGCTCGGTGGTCGGCACCCGTCTCCCCGGGGGATCAATGGACGCGATCGGCCGTGGAAATTCCGGCCCTCGCACGGTAGCCGCCGCGGCGCGGCCGGCGGCACGGCCGAAGGTCCCGGGGGAGGCGCGCGCCGCGGGCGGCCCGGCGAGCACGCCGCAGGCGCCGTGCCCCGAGGGGGATTCGAACCCCCACTGGATCGGGTTTGAGCCGAACGCCTCTGCCAGTTGGGCTATCGGGGCCGGATCCGCCAGGTCTCCCAGGGAGTGACCGCGGATACCGGCGGGTCCGAGGTCGCCACTAGGCTAGCGCGCGTGACCGAGAAGGACGCCCAGCCCGCCGAGGACGCGGCCGCCGCCGAGGCCGCCCAGACCGCCCGCCGTGCCGTCGTCGCCGAGGACGAGGCGCTCATCCGCATGGACGTCGTGGAGACGCTGCGGGAGGCCGGCTTCGACGTCGTCGGCGAGGCCGGCGACGGCGAGACGGCCGTGCGCCTCGCGACCGAGCTGCGCCCCGACGTCGTCGTCATGGACGTGAAGATGCCCGTCATGGACGGCATCACGGCGGCCGAGCAGATCGTCAAGGAGCACGCGGCGCCCGTCGTCCTCCTCACGGCGTTCTCGCAGACCGAGCTCGTCGAGCGCGCGCGCGACGCCGGCGCGATGGCGTACGTCGTCAAGCCGTTCACGCCCGCGGACCTGCTGCCGGCGATCGAGATCGCGATCTCGCGCTACAGCCAGATCACGGCGCTCGAGGCCGAGGTCGCGGACATGACCGAGCGGTTCGAGACCCGCAAGCGCGTGGACCGCGCCAAGGGTCTGCTCATGACCAAGATGGGCCTCACGGAGCCCGACGCCTTCCGTTGGATCCAGAAGACCTCGATGGACCGCCGCCTCACCATGCGCGAGGTCGCGGACGCCGTCATCGAGCAGGTGGGCGGGGCCTCCTGAGGCGCCGCCGAGGCACCGTTGGGGCACCGCCGAGGCACGGCTGAGGCACGGCCGAGGCACCGCGGCGACGCCGGCGCCGCACGCCGTCCCGGCGCCCGCCTGCCGGGCCGACGACTTCCGCCGTCCGGGGCGGGCGGTTATGGTTCCGACATACCCGGCCGTCCCCTCCGGCGCCACCGCGCCCGGCCGGGTCGAGGAGGTCTGCCGTGCGCTCGGGTGTCGAGGTACGTCCGATCCGCCCCCAGGACCTGGACGACGTCGTGGCGCTGTGCCTGCGGGCCCGGGCGGAGGCGTGGACCGGGGCCCAGGTGTGCAGCGGTGACGCCGACACGGTCGCCCGGCACGTCGGCGCGCTGACGTCGGCGCCGGGCGCGACCCTGCTCGTCGCGCGCGACACGGACGGGGTGGTCGGCATCCTGCTGGGCCGCCTGCTGGGGCCGAACGTGTTCACCGACGAGGTCAACCTGGCCGTGGAGGCCGTGTACGTCGACCCCCGCCAGCGCCGGCGGGGCGTCGGGCACGCGCTCATGCAGTCCGCCGTCGAGATCGCCCTCGCGGCGGGCGCGGAGAACGTCTACGCGGCGCCGCTGCCGGGCGCGCGCGGGGTGCAGCGCTTCTTCGTGCGCCTGGGCTTCGCGCCGGCCGCGTCGCACCGGGTCATGGCCGTGGCGGCGCTCCACCGCCGGCTCGCCGCCGAGGGCGCCCGGCGCCGCGGCCCGCGGGGCGGCCTCGAGGAGGTCATCGCCCGCCGGCGTCAGTCGCGCGGCGAGTCCGGCTCGGCCGCGCTGTTCGCCGCGCCCCGGGGCGCGATCAGCAGGCACGTCAGCCGGGCGGTGCAGACCCGTCGGCCGCTGGAGTCCTCGACGACGATCTCGTAGGTGGCCGTCGTCGTCCCGAGGTGGACGGCGGTCGCGCGGCCGGTGACGACGCCGTCCCGGACGCCGCGGTGGTGGCTCGCGCTGACCTCCACCCCGACGGCCTGCCGGTCGGGCCACGCGTGGAGGGCGGCGGCGAACGAGCCGAGGGTCTCGGCGAGCGCGACGGACGCGCCCCCGTGGAGGAGCCCGTAGGGCTGCGTGTTGCCGGCGACGGGCATGGTGCCGACGACGCCCTCGGGGCTCGCCTCGAGCAGCTCGATGCCGAGCCGCTCCGCGAGCGTCCCGGCGGTGACCCGGCGGAGCTCCGCGAGGGTGGGCGCGGGGGGCGGGGAGCCGGCGTCGCGGGCGGGGGGCGTCCCGGCGCCGGCCGGGGGTGGGCTGTCGGGCATGCCCGGTAGGTTGGCACGCGTGACCGACGCGGCGCGACCCCGGCCCCTGCTCCTGCTCGTGGACGGCCACTCGATGGCCTACCGCGCGTTCTTCGCGCTGCCGGTGGAGAACTTCTCGACGACGACGGGCACGCCGACGAACGCCGTCTACGGCTTCACGTCGATGCTCGCGAACCTCCTGCGGGACGAGCGGCCCACGCACGTCGGCGTCGCCTTCGACGCCGGGCGGACGACCTTCCGCACCGAGCGGTTCCCCGCGTACAAGGCGACGCGCGACGTCACGCCGCCCGAGTTCGCCGGGCAGGTCCCGCTCATCAAGGAGATCCTCGCGACCTTGCGCATCCCGACGGTCGAGAAGCCCAACTACGAGGCCGACGACGTCATCGCCACGCTCACGCGGCGCGCGGTCGCCGCGGGGATGCAGGTGCTCGTCTGCACGGGCGACCGGGACGCGTTCCAGCTCGTCGGCGAGCACGTCACGGTCCTCTACCCGCGCAAGGGCGTCTCGGACCTGGTGCGGTTCACGCCGGAGGCGGTCGCGGAGAAGTACGGGGTGCCGCCGGAGCGCTACCCGGATCTCGCGGCCCTCGTCGGCGAGACGAGCGACAACCTGCCGGGCATCCCGGGCGTCGGCCCCAAGACCGCGGCGAAGTGGATCACCGCGTACGGCGACCTCGACGGGGTGCTCGCGGCGGCGGCCGCGATCCCGGGCAAGGCGGGGGAGAACCTGCGCGCGCACGCGGACCAGGTGCGCGTCAACCGCGCGCTCAACCAGGCGGTGGACGACCTCGAGCTCGGCCTGGACGTGGCCGACCTCGAGGCGCGGCCCTGGGACCGCGAGGCGATGCACCGGGTGTTCGACGCGCTGGAGTTCCGGGTGCTGCGCGAGCGGCTGCTGGCGATGGTGCCGGAGGAGGCCGGCGAGGCCGAGGGGTTCCGCCTCGACGTGACGACGCCTGCGCCCGGCACCCTGGGCGCGTGGCTGGCCGCGCGCCGGGGGCGGGTGCTCGCCCTCGACGTCACGGGCCGCGGCGCGCCCGCCCGCGGGGACGCCTGGGCGCTGGCGATCGCCGACGGCGAGGGCGCGATCGCCCTCGACCTGACGGACCTCGGGCCCGACGACGAGGCGGCCCTGGCCGCCTGGCTCGCCGACCCGTCGGCGCCGAAGGCGGTGCACGGGGCGAAGGAGGCCCGGCACGCACTGGCGGGCCGGGGGATGACCCTCGCGGGCGTGGTGTTCGACACGCTCCTTGCCGCGTACCTGTGCCACCCGGACCAGCGCTCCTTCGACCTCGCGGACCTGGCGGTGCGGTACCTGCGGCGCGAGCTGCGGACGCAGGGCGACGACGACGCCGCGCAGGGCGCCCTCGACCTCGACCTCGAGGGGACGGGGGCGGTGCCGCAGGGCGCGCTCCGGGCCGCCGCCGTCGGGGAGCTGACCGAGGTGCTGGACGGCGCGCTGGCCGACCGCCAGGTCGGCCACCTGCTGCGCGACGTCGAGCTCCCGCTCGTCGACGTGCTCGCCGAGATGGAGACCGTCGGCGTCGCGGTCGACACCGACCAGCTCGAGGCGCTCGAGCGGGACTTCGCCGCGGCGGTCGCCGACGCCGCCGCGGAGGCGTACGCCGTCATCGGGCGCGAGGTGAACCTGGGCTCGCCGAAGCAGCTCCAGGAGGTCCTCTTCGACCAGCTCGGCATGCCGAAGACCAAGCGGATCAAGACCGGCTACACGACGGACGCCGCGGCCCTCGCCGAGCTGCACGAGCGCACCCAGCACCCGTTCCTGGCGCACCTGCTCGCGCACCGGGACGCGTCCCGCCTGCGCCAGACGGTCGAAGGCCTGCTCCGCTCGGTCGCCGACGACGGCCGGATCCACACGACGTACCTGCAGACGATCGCGGCGACCGGGCGCCTGTCCTCGACCGACCCCAACCTGCAGAACATCCCGATCCGCACCGAGGAGGGCCGGCGGATCCGGCGCGCGTTCGTCGTCGGGCCGGGGTACGAGACCCTGCTCACGGCTGACTACAGCCAGATCGAGATGCGGATCATGGCGCACCTGTCCGGTGACGAGGGCCTCATCGAGGCGTTCCGCTCGGGGGAGGACCTGCACCGGTACGTCGGCTCACGCGTGTTCGGCGTGCCCACCGACGAGGTCACGCCCCAGATGCGCTCGAAGATCAAGGCGATGTCGTACGGGCTCGCGTACGGGCTGTCGTCGTTCGGCCTGTCCAAGCAGCTGAACATCTCCGTGGGCGAGGCGAGCGAGCTCATGGCCGACTACTTCGCGCGGTTCGGCGGCGTGCGGGACTACCTCGCCGGCGTCGTGGAGGAGGCGCGCCGGACGGGCTACACGGCGACGATCCTCGGCCGCCGGCGGTACCTGCCGGACCTCACGAGCGACAACCGGCAGCGCCGCGAGATGGCGGAGCGCATGGCGCTCAACGCGCCCATCCAGGGCAGCGCCGCGGACCTCATCAAGGTCGCGATGCTCGGCGTGCACCGGGGCCTGCGCGCGCAGGGGCTGCGGTCACGCCTGCTGCTGCAGGTGCACGACGAGCTGGTGCTCGAGGTGGCGCCGGGGGAGCGCGCCGCCGTCGAGGAGCTCGTGCGGCACGAGATGGGCGCCGCGGGCGACCTGTCGGTCCCGCTCGACGTCTCCGTGGGTACCGGGACGAGCTGGCACGACGCCGGGCACTGACCGGTCGCAGGCCGGGCGCCGACCCCGCCGCCGGCCCGGGGGCCTAGGGGCGCCGGCAGACGACGACGAGCGTGCCGGGCAGCAGCGCGCCCCGGACGGGGCCCCAGCCGCCCCACACGCGGTCGTTGCCCGGCGTCCACTCCGGCTCGACGACGCGC
>JAAZAC010000262.1 GCA_012514545.1 Actinomycetales bacterium
ACGCGGCGCATCTCGACGAGGGAGGCGGGCAGGAAGCCGCGCAGGCCGATGTCGAGGATGAGGCCACCCTTGACGACCTCGATGACGGTGCCGGTGACGACGCCGTCCTCCTCCTTGATCCGCTCGATCGTGCCCCAGGCGCGCTCGTACTGGGCGCGCTTCTTGGACAGGATCAGCCGGCCCTCCTTGTCCTCCTTCTGCAGGACCAGGGCCTCCACCACGTCGCCGACCTTGACCACCTCGTCAGGGTCGATGTCGTGCTTGATGGAGAGCTCGCGGGAGGGGATGACGCCCTCCGTCTTGTAGCCGATGTCGAGGAGGACCTCGTCACGGTCGACCTTGACGACGGTGCCCTCGACGATGTCGCCGTCGTTGAAGTACTTGATGGTCGCGTCGATCGCGGCGAGGAGGTCCTCGCTCGAGCCGATGTCGTTGACAGCGACCTGCGGCGCCGCCGGCTGGGTGGTGGAGATGGTCATTGAGTCGTGAGCTCCGATGCGGACAGGGAGTAGTGCGGACAGGGTGGGTGGTGCGTGTTGTGATGCGTAGCCACCGATCGCCGCGCTCCGCGGCCGCCGCTGCAGGCAACCTGGGAGCACAGGAAAGCCCGAGCCGGGGTGAACCTGATCCGAGACGTGCTACGCCGCCGACCATCCTAGGTGGCGGCGCAAGTGGCGGTCAAAGGAGGGCGAGGCGCCCCTGGACCCGCTCAGGCGAGCACGCGGGCGGCCCGCAGGAGGTCCGGCGGCACCCGCTTGACCTTCCCCGCCATCTCGGCGAACGGCACGAGGACGATCTCGCCGCCCCGCAGCGCCGTCATGACGCTGGACCGGCCCTCCTCGAGGGCGTCGACCGCGGCGACGCCGAACCGGCTGCCCAGGATCCGGTCCGTCGGCGTCGGCGAGCCGCCCCGCTGCACGTGGCCCAGGATCGTCACGCGGGTCTCGAACCCCGTGCGGCTCTCGATCTCGCGCGCGACCTGCTCGCTCGCCGAGCCGGCCACGATCTCGCCGTTCGGCCCGCGCTGCGGCTCGAACGTCATCCCGGAGCCCTCGCGCGGGACGGCGCCCTCCGCGACCACGACGATCGAGAAGGACGCGTGGGCGCGGTGCCGGTGCGTGAGGAACCGCACGACCTGGTCGATGTCGAACGGCTCCTCGGGCGCGAGCACGATCTCCGCGCCGCCCGCGATGCCCGCGTTGACCGCGATCCAGCCGGCGTTGCGGCCCATGACCTCGACGACCATGACCCGGTTGTGGCTCTCCGCCGTGGTGTGCAGGCGGTCGATCGCCTCGGTCGCGATGTTCACGGCCGTGTGGAACCCGACGGACAGGTCCGTGCCCTCGACGTCGTTGTCGATCGTCTTCGGGATGCCGACCATGCGGACGCCGGCCTCCGCGACGATGCTCGCGGCGTGCAGCGTGCCGTCCCCGCCCACGCAGATGACCGCGTCGATCCGCTCGGCCTCGAGCGTGGCGAGCACGGCCTCGAGCCCGCCCTCGTGGCGGTGCGGGTGGTACCGGTCCGTGCCGAGCAGCGTCCCGCCGACCGGGAGCACGTTGCGGATGTCCTGCCGGCCCACCTGGACGACCGCGCCGTCCGCGACGCCGCGCCAGCCGTTCCGGAAGCCCACGATGGTGTGCCCGTGGGTGCCCAGGCCGTGCTTGACCACGGCCCGGATCACGGCGTTCAGCCCCGGCACGTCCCCGCCGCCGGTCAGCAGCCCGATCCGCACGTCAGACCTCCTCGCCCGCCGGGTGGCGCCCCGGCCAGCCCACCCTAACGACAGCCTGGGAGGATGGCGCCGAGGAGGGGACCATGTCGCAGCCGCCGCCCGGGTTCGCCGGCTTCGCCGACGGCGACGTCGACACCTCCGGCGCCGGCCGCCGGTGGTGGGACGCGAACGCCGACGAGTACCTCGCCGAGCACGGCGACTTCCTCGGCCCCGCCGACTTCCGCTGGTGCCCGGAGGGGCTCCGCGAGGCGGACGCGCGGCTCCTCGGCGACGTCGCCGGGCGCCGCGTGCTCGAGGTCGGCTGCGGGGCCGCGCAGTGCGCCCGGTGGCTCGCGGACCAGGGCGCCCACGTCGTCGCCACCGACGTCGCGCACGGCATGCTCCGGCGGGCGCGGGCGATCGACGCCGGCCGCGCGGACCGCCCGGCCGTGCCGCTCGTCGAGGCGGACGCGCGGGCCCTGCCCTTCCCGGACGCGTCGTTCGACGTCGCCTTCACCGCGTTCGGCGCGATCCCGTTCGTGGCCGACCCCTGGCGGGTCCACGCCGAGGTCGCGCGCGTGCTGCGCCCGGGCGGGCGGTGGGCGTTCGCCGTCACCCACCCGATCCGCTGGGCCTTCCCCGACGACCCGACGGAGCGCGGGCTCGTCGCCAGCCGCTCCTACTTCGACCGGCGCCCGTACGTCGAGACCGACGACGCCGGCCGGGTC
>JAAZAC010000263.1 GCA_012514545.1 Actinomycetales bacterium
GCACCCGCGCCCGTGGGTCGCCCAGGAACCGCGGGGCACGGTCCGCTCCGCCGTCGACTTCCTCGCCATGGTGGGCAGCCGCGCCTACGGCCGCGACCTCGCCGAGGCGCACGCCGCGCGCCCGGCGGACGTCGTGCTCGTCGACGCGATGATCCCGGCCGCGACCCGCGCGGCCGTCCGGCTCGGCCTGCCGACCGCCGTGCTCATGCACACGTTCAGCACGTTCTTCCACTCGCCGCTGCTGGAGGCGGCCGGGCTCGTGCGCGGGTTCTCCCCGCGCCGGGCCTGGGCGGCCGCGGACGCCGTGCTCGTGGTGACCGACGCCGAGCTCGACCCGGGCTCGCGGCGCCGGCTCCCGGCGTCGTACGCGTGGACGGGCGTCGCCGAGCCGCCGCCGCGCGCCCTGCCGCCCGCGCTGAACGGCGAGGTCCCGCGGGTGCTCGTCAGCCTCAGCTCGGTGCACGCGCCCGGGCAGGACCGGCTGCTGCAGCGCATCCTCGACGGCATCGCCGGGCTGCCCCTGCACGCCGTCGTCACCACCGGCCCGGCGATCGACCCCGCGGCGCTGCGCCCGCCCGCCAACGCCGAGGTCCACGCCCACCTGCCGCACGCCGAGGTGCTGCCGCGGTGCGCCCTCGTCGTCGGGCACGGCGGGCACTCGACGACGATGCGCGCCCTCCTGCACGGGCTGCCGCTCGTCGTGCTGCCCGCCGACCCGCGCGTCGACCAGCCGTCCGTCGGACGGGCCGTGCAGCGCGCGGGCGCCGGGCTGCTGCTCGACCCGGCCTCCCCGCCCGAGCGCATCCGCCGCGCGGTGACCACGGTCCTCGGCGACCCGGCCTACCGGGCCGCGGCCGACGACGTCGGGCGGCGCCTGCGCGCGCAGGACGGGATCCGGGCCGCGGCCGACGCCGTGGAGCGGCTCGCGCGCTAGCCTGGCCGCTTCGCACGTGCGAGGAGGAGCCGAGATGCCGCGACACCGGATCTTCGCGATGCCGTTCGCCCGGATCTACCCGCTCTACGTCGAGAAGGTGGAGCGGAAGGGCCGCACGACCGCGGAGCTCGACGAGGTCATCCGCTGGCTCACGGGCTACGACGAGGCCGGGCTCGCGCGCGCGATCGACGAGGGCGTGGACCTCGAGACGTTCTTCGCGCAGGCGCCGGCGATGAACCCCAACGCGTCCCTCATCACGGGCGTGATCTGCGGGGTGCGGGTGGAGGAGATCGCCGACCCGCTCATGCAGCAGGTCCGGTGGCTCGACAAGCTCGTCGACGAGCTGGCCCGCGGCAAGAAGATGACCTCGATCCTGCGCGGGAGCCAGGCGGCCGCGGCGTCCTGAGCGGGCCGTGGGCGGGCCCTGGGCGGGGCCTCGGCGGGGCCCGGGCGGGGGTGCTCGATCGGGGCCCGACGGGCCCGGACGCACGAACGGCAAGGAGTCATCTCCTTGCCACTCTCAACGTACAGCGCACCCCCTCCCTTGCGGCAAGGCCCCCTGCCCGGCGGAGAATCACCGGCCTGACCTGCCCGGACACCTCGGAAGGCGACCGCGTGCCCCACCCCTCCTCCGCCGTCGGCGGCGTGTTCCGCCTGCCGACC
>JAAZAC010000264.1 GCA_012514545.1 Actinomycetales bacterium
GACGACGCTCGAGGAGTACCGCAAGTACGTCGAGAAGGACGCCGCGCTCGAGCGCCGGTTCCAGCCGATCCAGGTGGCCGAGCCGACGCTGCAGCACGCGATCGACATCCTCAAGGGCCTGCGCGACCGGTACGAGGCGCACCACCGCGTCTCGATCACCGACGGTGCGCTGGTCGCCGCCGCGACGCTGGCCGACCGCTACGTCAACGACCGGTTCCTGCCGGACAAGGCGATCGACCTCATCGACGAGGCGGGCGCGCGCCTGCGCATCCGCCGGATGACGGCGCCGCCGGAGCTGCGCGAGCTGGACGAGGCGATCGCCCAGGCCCGCCGCGACAAGGAGTCCGCGATCGACGAGCAGGACTTCGAGAAGGCCGCGCGCCTGCGCGACACGGAGAAGCAGCTCACCGCGCAGCGGATCGAGAAGGAGAAGGCCTGGAAGTCCGGCGACCTCGACACGGTCGCCGAGGTGGACGAGGAGCTCATCGCCGAGGTGCTGGCGATGTCCACGGGCATCCCGGTGTTCAAGCTCACCGAGGAGGAGTCCAGCCGCCTGCTCCGCATGGAGGAGGAGCTGCACAAGCGCGTCGTCGGGCAGCACGAGGCGATCAAGGCGCTCTCGCAGGCGATCCGCCGCACGCGCGCCGGCCTCAAGGACCCGAAGCGCCCGGGTGGGTCGTTCATCTTCGCCGGCCCGACCGGCGTCGGGAAGACGGAGCTCGCCCGCACGCTCGCGGAGTTCCTCTTCGGCGACGAGGACGCGCTCATCCAGCTCGACATGAGCGAGTTCTCCGAGAAGCACACGGTGTCGCGGCTGTTCGGCTCGCCGCCCGGCTACGTCGGCTACGACGAGGGCGGGCAGCTGACCGAGAAGGTGCGCCGCCGGCCGTTCTCCGTCGTCCTCTTCGACGAGGTGGAGAAGGCCCACGCGGACATCTTCAACTCGCTGCTGCAGATCCTCGAGGACGGGCGCCTCACCGACGCCCAGGGCCGCGTCGTCGACTTCAAGAACACCGTCATCATCATGACGACGAACCTCGGCACGCGGGACATCGCCAAGGGCCTGCAGACCGGCTTCCAGGCCGGCGGGGACCTGTCGACGTCGTACGAGCGGATGAAGGCGAAGGTCAACGACGAGCTCAAGCAGCAGTTCCGGCCCGAGTTCCTCAACCGCGTGGACGACGTCATCGTCTTCCCGCAGCTGAGCCAGGAGGAGATCATCCAGATCGTCGACCTGATGATCGCGAAGGTCGCCGAGCGGCTCGCGGACAAGGACATGCACCTCGAGCTCACGGACGCCGCGAAGCACCTGCTCGCCGAGAAGGGCTACGACCCGGTCCTCGGCGCGCGGCCGCTGCGCCGGGCGATCCAGCGGGAGATCGAGGACGCGCTGTCCGAGAAGATCCTCTTCGGCGAGCTGCGGCCCGGCCAGACGGTCGTGGTCGACGCCGAGGGCGAGGGCCTGCTCGGGGAGTTCACCTTCACCGCGCGGGGCAAGGCGACGGACGCCGGCGACGGCGAGCCCGAGCCGGTCGCCGTCTCGGCCATGCCGCCGCTCACGACGACGGACGAGGGCAAGGCGTCCTGACGTCGCCCTTCGCTCCGGCCGACTGACGACGAGGGCCCCGGCATCGCGCCGGGGCCCTCGTCGCGTCACGGGACGCTGGCCCGCGCGGGCGTCGCCGCCCCTTCCACGGAGTGGAACGAGACGAGGTCCGAGCGCACGAAGTGGAACGACATGCCAGCGGATCGTTCCACTCTGCGCGAGCCGCCGGTCGGCCGAGCGGAACGCGCAGGCGCGTGCTCGCGCGCGGGCGACCTCGGTCCCCAGCGCCGGGGTGGCGCGCGGTGGCACAGTGGTCACCATGCCCGGCCAGCGTCGCCTTCCCCGCAGCGCGCCCGCGGAGCAGGGGGTCCCCGCCCGCGCGATCTGCGACTTCCTCGACTCCCTCGACGACGGCCCGGAGCTGCACAGCCTCATGGTGCTGCGGCACGGGCACGTGATCGCCGAGGGCTGGTGGCACCCGTACCGCCGGGAGCTGCCGCACGAGCTGTACTCCCTGAGCAAGAGCTTCACGTCCACCGCCGTCGGCTTCGCGGTCGCCGAGGGGCGGCTGGGCATCGACGACCTCGTGCTCGACCACCTCGGCGACCTCGCGCCCGCCGCGCCGGACCCGAGGCTCGCCCGGATGCGCGTGCGCCACCTGCTCACCATGACCGCCGGCCACGTCGGCTGGACCGACGACCGCGTCTTCAGCACCGAGGAGTGGGCGCGGGCCTTCCTCGCGCTGCCGCTCGACGCCGAGCCGGGGACCGCGTTCCAGTACAACACCCCGGCGACCTACGTCCTCTCCGTCATCCTGCAGCGGCTCACGGGCGAGCGGCTGCTCGACTACCTGCGCCCGCGCCTGCTCGAGCCGCTGGGCATCGAGGGCGCGACGTGGGAGCAGTCGCCGGAGGGCGTCGACACCGGCGGCTTCGGCCTGTCGGCCACGACCGAGGACCTCGCGTGCTTCGGGCAGCTCTACCTCGACGACGGCGTGTGGCAGGGCCGGCGGGTCCTGCCGGAGGGCTGGGTCGCCGAGGCGACCCGGAGGCACACCGACTCGCACATCGACACCGTCGACTGGGCCCAGGGCTACGGGTACCAGTTCTGGCGCTGCCGGCCGACGAACGTCTACCGGGGCGACGGCGCGTTCGGGCAGTTCTGCGTGGTCATGCCCGACCAGGACGCGGTCGTCGTCACGACGGCGGGCACCCAGGACCTGCAGGGCGTCCTCGACCGCATGTGGGAGCACCTCGCGCCCGCCCTGGGTGGCGAGGGTCGCCACGCGGACGCGGTCGACGACCCCGCCGCGCAGGCCGAGCTGTCGTCGCGCCTCGATGCGCCGGCGATCGCGCCGCCCGCCCCCGTCGCGGCCGAGGGCCCGGGCGTGCTCGCGGCGCGGCGCGTGGAGCTCGACGGCGCCCCGGCCGGGGTGCGCGCGGTCACGGTCGGCCCGGAGGGGCTCGGCGCGGCGCCGACGACGCTCGAGGTCGAGTGGGCGCACGGCGCCGTCGAGCGCGTGGCCGTCGGGGCGGGGGCATGGGCCGAGGGAACGCTGCCCCCGCCGCCGCGCCCGGGCGTGCTGAGCGGCGTGCCGGAGGAGGGGCGCGTCCCGGTGGTCGCCGCCGCGGCCTCGGCCGCGCCCGGCGAGGCGCTGGTCCAGGTGCGCCCGATCACCACGCCCTTCGCGCTCGACCTGGCCGTGCGGGTCGACGGAGACGTGGTGCGGATCGACCCGCGCGTGAACGTGAGCTTCGAGAACCCGGACCTCGGCGAGGTGACCGGGCGCGTCGTCGGCTGACCGGAGCACGGCTGAGGGGGGCGGAGTACGGACCGCCCGGTGCCGAGCCGGGCGCGCGCTGTCTAGGGTTGGCTCGTCGATCCGAGGAGCGGAGGACCACGTGCCCCACGACGGTGTGCGGCCCGGCGCCGACCCGCGGGCCCGCCTGACCCTGACGGTGTCGCTGGACGTCCGCGTCGCCTACGACGGCCGGGAGCTGCTGCGGTACGTCCACCTGCCCGACGACCCGCGGCGCGAGGCCCCGCGCCCGTACCTCCATCCCGTCCGCACGCTCGCGGGCGAGGTCGTCACGCTGGCCCGCCCCCACGACCGGCCGTGGCACAAGGGCCTGTCGTGGGCGATCCCGCACGTGGGGCCGCACAACCTCTGGGGCGGCCCGACCTTCGTGGACGGCGAGCACAAGCGCCTGCCCGTGCACGGCTCGATCGACCACCAGCACTTCACCGAGATCCGCGAGCGACTCGACCACGTGGCGGTGGCGCACGAGCTGCTGTGGCACGGCCGGTCGGAGTCCGGGCTGGACGCGGGGCCGGAGCTGGTGCGCGAGCGGCGGCGCCTGTTCGTCACCGTCGCCGCCGAGGACGTGTGGGTGCTCGCGCTCGAGACGACGATGACGAACGTCTCGGGCACGGAGCTGCCGCTCGGCTCGCCCGCAACCCGGGGCGACGAGGGCGCCCGGTTCGGCGGCCTGTTCTGGCGCGGCCCCCGCTCGTTCACGGGAGGGACGATCCTGCTGCCCGACGGCGCCGGGGCGCCCGGGGACGGCCCGCGCGCGCCCTGGGCCGGGTTCACCGGCCGCCACGACGAGACGGGCGCCGCGTCGACGGTCGTCATCGTCGACGACGAGTCGAACCCGACGCACCCGCCGCGGTGGCACGCGACCGCCGAGCCGTTCGCGTCCCTCGGCCCGGCCCCGTTCGCCGACGCCGAGCTCGCCTTCCCGCCCGACGCCGAGCTGACGTTCCGGTTCGCCGTGGTGGTGGGCGACGGCGTGGCCGACGTCGCGAGCGCGGCGGACCTCGCCGCGCTGGGCCGCGAGGTGCTGGCCCTGGCGGGGTCGCCCGCGCCGCCGCCGACGCTGGGGCTGTTCCTGCCGAGGCTCGTCGAGGAGGTCGGGCCGCCGCCCCCGGTGGAGGGTCGGCGCGCGCGCCGTGCCGCGGCCGCGGCGGAGGCCGCGGAGGCGGAGGCCGTGGCCGCGGAGGTCGCGGCCGCGGAGGCCGGCGAGGTGCCCCAGCCGTCGCCTGCGGACGAGGCGGTCGCCGTCGAGCCGCCCGCCGGGCCGGAGCCCGAGGACGAGGACGAGGCTGCGGAGGCCGGGGCCGAGGCCGTTCAGGAGCCCGAGCCTGAGGCCGAGGCCGAGGCAGAGGCAGAGGCAGGGGCCGAGCCTGGGGTCGAGGCCGAGCCTGGGGTCGAGCCCGAGGCCGAGGTCGAGCCCGAGCCCGAGGAGGAGTCGGCGTCGGAACCCGAGGCCGAGGTCGAGGCCGAGCCCGCCCCCGCACCGGAGCCGCAGCCTGCGCCGGAGGCGTGCCCGGTGACGTGGACCGCCCCGCCCCCGGAGCCCGAGCCCGCCCCGACCCCGGAGCCCGAGCCCGCCCCGCCCCCGGAGCCCGAGCCCGCCCCGGCCGACGCGACGGTCGTGCTGCCCGCCCCGCCGGCTGACGAGGAGCCCGCGGAC
>JAAZAC010000265.1 GCA_012514545.1 Actinomycetales bacterium
AGCACGACGACGCAGTTGGCCGAGACCTCCAGCGGCAGGTCGTAGGCCGCGGTCAGCGCGGCCGTGTCGGCGAGCGCCGGGTCGATCTCGGTGACGAGCGCGCCGTCCGCGACGGCGGGCTCCGCGGCCGCCCACGCGCGCAGCGCGGCGGCGGTCGGCTCGGCGAGGAGGTCGGGCCGGTCGAGGGCGCGCGACCAGGTCAGGGTCGGGAACGGCTGCGGCACGCTCACGACCCCATCCTGGCCGACGCCCGCGCCGGTCCCGAAGAGCCGGTCCCGAAGAGCCGGTCCCGAAGAGCCGGCGCGGGCGTCGTGCCACCGGGCCCCGGAGGGGAGCCCGGAAGGGGCCAGGCGTCAGTGCTGGAACGTCGGCGCGATGACGGCGCGCGCGATCGTGTGGAACAGCGCCTGGAACGCGACGGCGGTCGGCGGCGTGTCCGGCCCGACGTCGAGCCGCTCGACGTCGAGGGCGTGCACGGCGAAGACGTACCGGTGCGGGCGGTCGCCCCGCGGCGGGGCCGCGCCGAGGTAGCCCGTCGTGCCGCCGTCGTTGCGGGTCTGCACGACGCCGGCCGGCAGGCCGGAGCCGTCGGCCGCGCCCGCGCCGCGGGCCAGGGAGGTCGTCGTCGCCGGCAGGGTGGCGACGGTCCAGTGCCAGAACCCGGCCGGCGTCGGCGCGTCGGGGTCGAAGCACGAGACGACGAAGCCCTTGGTCTCCGCCGGGAAGCCCGACCAGGCCAGCTGCGGGGAGACGTTGCCCCCGGCGGCCGTGTGCAGGGCGGGCATCGGCTGGCCGTCGGCGACGTCCTCGCTCGTGACCTGGAACGTCGGGACCGGCGGCAGCTGGGAGTACGGGTCCGGTGGGACGGGACGGTCCAGCAGGTTCACGGTTCCTCCAGCGGTGGGGGTCTTCATGCTCATCTTCGCCGTTCGTTCGGCCCGTGCACCCCCTCGGACAGGGGTCCGCGGCCGGGACGGCGGGTGAATCTGCGGCGGGAGCGCCGGCGTCGGCACCCCGCGGCGGGCGGATTGACACCCGGGCCTGTGTCGGCGTCTACTGGGATACTCGAACAGGTGTTCGAGATGGTTCGAGTGAGCTCGAGATGGACGTGACGCGGCGGGAGGTGCGCATGGGTCCGGCGGCCGAGGTGCGCACGGCCGACTCGCGTGCGGCCTCGCGCACCGCCGAGCGCGTGGCGTTCGCCCGCGCCGTCCTCACGCGCGCGGAGGAGCGGACCGGCACGGCGGCCTGGGTGCCGCGCCCCGAGCCCACCGCGCCGCCGGACCTGCCCGGCTCGGGCGAGCGCGTGCTGCCCGTGCACCCCGCCCTCGCCGGGCTCCTGCCGGGCGGCGCGCTGGATCGGGGGAGCACGGTCGTCGTCGGCGGGTCGACGTCGCTCGTCCTCGCCCTGCTGGCCGAGGCGTCCCGGGCGGGCGGCTGGACGGCCCTCGCCGGGCTGCCGCGCGTCGGGGTGCTCGCGGCGCACCAGCTCGGCCTCGACCTCGCGCGGCTCGTCCTCGTGCCCTCGCCCGGGGCGGACGGCCCGACGGTGGTCGCGGCGCTGCTCGACGGCGTCGACGCCGTGGTGGTCGGCGACGTCGCGCTCTCCGACGCCGACCGGCGCCGCCTGTCCGCGCGCGCCCGCGAGCGGGGCGCGGTGCTCGTCTCGACGACGCCGTGGCCGGGCGCGCACGTGAGCCTCACCGCCGAGACGGTCGGCTGGGAGGGCCTCGGTCGGGGCGAGGGGCGGCTGCGCGCCCGCCGGCTGGTGGTGCGGGCCGGCGGGCGGGGGGCAGCGGCGCGCGGGTGGACCGCCGAGGTGGTCGTCCCGCCGTCGGCGCCCGCCGTGGTGCCCGACGCCGGCGCCGCCCCGCTGGCCGACGGCGACCGCGCCGTCGTGCGCGGGCCGTGGGAGGAGCGTCGGGCCGGATGACGCTGACGACCCCTCGCCCCACGCCTGCCCCGGCGACGGCTGCGTCGGCGGCACCCGCGGCGCCGCCGTCGGCGCCCGCCCGGACCGCCGCCCTCTGGCTGCCGGACTGGCCCGTCCTCGCGGCGATGACGGCGGCCGAGGTGCCCGCCCACGTGCCCGCCGCCGTGCACGACGGCCGCCGCCTCGTCGCGGTCTCCGCGCTCGCCCGCGCGGCCGGGGTGCGGCGCGGGATGCGCCGGCGGCACGCGCAGGAGACCTGCCCCGAGCTCGTCCTGCTCGACGCCGACCCCGGCCGCGACGTGCGCGGGTTCGAGGCCGTGGCGGTCGCCGCGGAGCACGTGGTGTCCGGCGTCGAGGTCGCGCGGCCCGGCCTCCTGCTCGTCCCGGCGCGCGGCGCGGGCCGGTACCACGGCTCGGAGGAGGCGCTGGCCGGCGCGCTCGTCGACGCCGTCGCGCGGCTCGCGGGGTACGAGGCGCGGGTGGGCGTGGCCGACGGCGCGGCGGCCGCGATCCTGGCCGCCCGCCGCGACAGGGTGGTGCCGCCCGGCGCGACGCCGGGGTTCCTCGCCCCGCTGGGCCTCGCGGAGCTCGTGCACGTCGCCACGGCCGACGTCGCGGAGGTCGCCGACCTCGTCGACCTGCTCGGCCGGCTCGGCCTGCGCACGATGGCGGACCTCGCGCGGCTGCCGCGGTCCGACGTCGAGACGCGGTTCGGCCGGCTCGGGCGCTGGGCGCACCGCGTGGCCGCGGGCGAGGACGACCGCCCGACGGCGCTGCGCCGGCTGGAGCCCGACGTGGCCGTCGAGCGCGACCTCGACCCGCCGGTGGACCGGGTCGAGGCCACGGCGTTCGCCGCCCGCCTCCTCGCGGAGGCCCTGCACGAGCGCATGGTGGCGCGGGGCGTCGCGTGCGGGCGGCTGCGGATCACCGCGCGCACGGAGGACGGGCAGGAGCTGACCCGCGCCTGGCGGACGGACGCGGCGCTCGGGGGGCTCGCCGTCGGGCGGATGACCGACCGCGTGCGCTGGCAGCTCGAGGGCTGGCTCACCGGGCACGCCCTCGGGCGCGCGGGGGAGGACGACCCGCGGCCGGCCCCGATCGTGCGCCTGGCGCTGTGCGCCGAGGAGGTGGCCCCGGCGGGCGCGGAGCAGGGGCGGCTGTGGGGGGAGGCGAGCGGGGCGGACCTGCGCGCGCACCGGGCCGTGCACCGCATCCAGGGCCTGCTCGGCACGGAGGCGGTGCTGGCGGCGTCGGTCCAGGGCGGCCGCGAGGTGCGCGACCGCGTGCACCTCGTGCCGTGGGGCGACGACGTGGCGCCCGCGCGCCCCGTCGCGGCGCCGTGGCCGGGGCAGCTCCCGCCGCCCGCGCCCGCCACGGTGCTCGCCGTCCCCCAGCTCGTCCAGCTCTGCGACGCGGACGGCCGGCGGGTGGAGATGGACGCCCGCGGGGAGCTCAGCGGCGAGCCGGCGGTGCTCTGGTGGCCCCCGGAGGACGGCGTCGAGCGCGAGGCGGCGGTCACGGGCTGGGCCGGTCCCTGGCCGGTGGTGCAGCGCTGGTGGGTCGCGGACGCGGACGGCGTCGGGGGCGGTCGGCAGGCGTACCTGCAGGCCACGCTGGGCGACGGCCAGGCGGTGCTGCTCGCCCTGCGCGACGGCGTGTGGACGATCGAGGCGCTGTATGACTGACGGCGCCGTGCGGCCCGTGTACGCCGAGCTGCACGCGCACTCGGCGTTCAGCTTCCTCGACGGGGCGAGCCAGCCGGAGGACCTGGCGTACGAGGCGGCGCGGCTCGGGCTGACCGCCCTCGCGCTGACCGACCACGACGGGCTCTACGGGGTCGTGCGGTTCGCCGGCGCCGCCCGCGAGGTCGGGCTGCCCACGGTGTTCGGCGCGGAGCTGCACCTGCCCGACCCCGACGGCGTCCTCGACCCGCCCACCGGCCCGCCCGACCCGCGGGCGACCCACCTGCTCGTCCTCGCGCGCGGCCCGGACGGGTACCGCGCGCTGTCGACGGCGATCGCCGAGGGGCACCTCGCGGCGGGGACCAAGGGCGCGGCGCGGTACCGCCTCGAGGAGCTCGCGGCCGCGGCGGACGGCCGGTGGCTCGTGCTCACCGGCTGCCGCAAGGGGGCGGTGCGGCACGCCCTCGAGCGCCCCCGGCGCCGTGCCCCCGGCAGCGACGCGCCGCTCGACCTGCGCGGGGCGCGCCGGGAGCTCGACCGGCTCGTCGCGCTGTTCGGCGCCGACAACGTCGCCGTCGAGGTCACCGACACGGCCGACCCGTGGGACGGGGACCGCAACGACGCCCTCGCCGAGCTCGCCGCCGCGGCGCGCCTGCCGCTCGTCGCCACGGGGAACGTCCACTACGCGACGCCCCGCGACGCCGACCTGGCGGCGGCCCTCGCGGCCGTCCGGGCCCGGTCCAGCCTCGACGAGATCGACGGCTGGCTGCCGGGCGGCCCGGGGAACCACCTCCGGTCGGCCCGCGAGATGCTCGCGCGCCACCGGCGGCGGCCCCAGGCGGTCGCCACGGCCGCCGCGCTCGCCGCGGAGTGCGCGTTCGACCTCGCGCTCGTCGCGCCGAACCTGCCGCCCTACCCGGTGCCGCCCGGGCACGACGAGGCGTCCTGGCTGCGCGAGCTCGTGCGCCGCGGCGCGCTCGAGCGCTACGGCCCGCCCGACGCCGAGCGGGTGCCGGGCGCCTACGCGCAGATCGTGCACGAGCTCGACGTCATCGAGACCCTCGGCTTCCCCGGCTACTTCCTCGTCGTGCACGACCTCGTCGCGTTCTGCCGGGAGCGCGGCATCCTCTGCCAGGGCCGCGGGTCGGCCGCCAACTCCGCCGTCTGCTACGCGCTCGGCGTCACCGCCGTCGACGCCGTGCGGCACGGCCTGCTGTTCGAGCGCTTCCTCGCCCCCGAGCGCGACGGCCCGCCCGACATCGACGTGGACATCGAGGCGGGGCGCCGCGAGGAGGTCATCCAGTACGTCTACGAGCGCTTCGGGCGCCGGCACGCCGCCCAGGTCGCCAACGTCATCTCCTACCGGCCCCGCTCGGCGGTTCGCGACGCCGCCCGCGCCCTGGGGTACGACGTCGGGCAGCAGGACGCGTGGAGCAAGGGGATCGAGCGCTGGGGGTCGCTGCGCGGGCCTGAGCCCGCGAGCGAGTGGTGGACCGTGCACCGGGCGCCCGCGGTCGGGCCGGCGGTGGTCGACCCGGAGGCCGCCGAGCCGGAGGCCCCACGGAGCACGCGGCGCCTGCGCCCGGCCGAACCCGCGGACCGGGCCGAGCTGAGCGAGGACGGGCGCGACGTCGTCCCCCGGCACCGCCCGCCGTCGGCCGCCGACCTGGGGGAGATCCCCGAGCACGTCATCGACCTGGCCGAGCGGTTCCTCCGCCTGCCGCGCCACCTGGGGATCCACTCGGGCGGCATGGTCATGTGCGACCGGCCGGTGATCGAGGTGTGCCCGGTCGAGTGGGCGCGCATGCCCGGGCGGGCGGTCCTGCAGTGGGACAAGGACGACTGCGCCGACGCCGGCCTGGTGAAGTTCGACCTGCTCGGCCTCGGCATGCTCACCGCGCTCCAGGTCGCGTTCGGGCAGGTCCGCGAGGTCGAGGGCGTGCACCTGGAGCTGCACTCCCTGCCGCAGGAGGATCCGGCTGTCTACGACCTGCTGTGCGCCGCGGACACCGTGGGCGTGTTCCAGGTCGAGTCGCGCGCGCAGATGGCGACCCTTCCGCGCCTGCAGCCGCGGTGCTTCTACGACATCGTCATCGAGGTCGCGCTCATCCGGCCCGGGCCCATCCAGGGCGGCTCGGTGCACCCGTACATCAACCGCGTGCGGGGTCGCGAGCCGGTGACCTACCTGCACCCGCTGCTCGAGCGGTCGCTCGCCAAGACCAAGGGCGTGCCCCTGTTCCAGGAGCAGCTCATGCAGATGGCGATCGACGTCGCCGGCTTCACGCCCGCCGAGGCCGACCAGCTGCGGCGGGCCATGGGCTCCAAGCGGTCGGTCGAGAAGATGGAGCGCCTGCGGGCCCGCCTGATGTCCGGCATGGCGGCGAACGGCGTGACCCCCGAGGCCGCCGAGCAGATCTACGACAAGCTCAAGGCGTTCGCGGACTTCGGCTTCCCCGAGTCGCACGCGTTCTCGTTCGCGTACCTCGTGTACGCGAGCGCGTGGCTCAAGGTGCACCACCCCGCGGCGTTCTACGCCGGTCTGCTCGCGGCCCAGCCCATGGGCTTCTACTCGCCGCAGTCCCTCGTCGCCGACGCGCGGCGCCACGGGGTGCCGGTGCTGCGGCCCGACGTGCTCGCCTCGGGCGCGAAGGCCGTCGTCGAGCGCGTGCCGGCGGAGCGGGCGGAGACCCCGGACGGGGTGCGCCCGGAGCTCGCCGCGCTCGTGCGCGCCGACCCGGCCCTCGCCGTCCGGATGGGGCTGGGCGCGGTGCGGGGGATCGGGGAGGACCTCGCGACGGCGATCGTGGCCGAGAGGGAGGAGCGCGGTCCGTTCGCCGACCTGCGCGACCTCGTCCGCCGGGTGCGCCTGACCACCCCGCAGCTCGAGGCGCTGGCGACCGCGGGGGCGCTGGGGTGCTTCGGCGTGGACCGCCGTGCCGGGCTGTGGGCGGCCGGCGCCCTCGCGCAGGAGGGCCCGACGACGCTGCCGGGGGTCGCCGTCGGTGTCGCCGCGCCCACGCTGCCGGGGATGAGCGAGGTCGAGGCGGCGATGGCCGACGTCTGGGCGACGGGCGTCTCGCCGGACTCCTACCCGACCCAGTACGTGCGCGACGGCCTCGTGCGGGCGGGCGTCATCACCGTGGCCGAGGCCATGCGGGCGGACGCCGGGCGGCGGGTGGCGGTGGCCGGCGTCGTGACGCACCGGCAGCGCCCGGGGACCGCCCAGGGGGTGACCTTCCTCTCCCTGGAGGACGAGACCGGGCTGCTCAACGTCATCTGCTCGGCGGGCCTGTGGCGCCGGTTCCGTGGGGTGGCGCGCTCGGCCGCCGCGATGGTGGTCCGGGGGCAGCTCGAGCGCGCCGACGGCGCGACGAACCTCGTGGCCGAGCACCTGGCCCCGCTGTCGCTCCAGGTGCCCTCGCGGTCCCGGGACTACCGCTGAAGCTCCTGCGACTCCTCGACGACCTCCTCGATCGCCTCGTCCGCCTCGCGGTCGAGCTGGGAGAAGTCGGTCGGCGGGTCGACGGTGCGCAGCAGCGAGAACACGGACCACGCCACGGCCGCGATCGGCACGGCGATGACCGCGCCGAGGATGCCCGCGAGCAGCGTGCCCGAGGTGACCACGAGCGCCACCACGACCGGGTGCAGCGACACCTGCTTGCCCATGACGAGCGGCGTGAGGACGTGGCCCTCGAACTGCCCGATGAGCGCGATGCCGATGCCGACGATCACCGCGTTCCAGATGCCGTTGGCGGCGAGCGCGACGACCATCGCGACGACCATCGCCGCCGGCGCACCGATGAGGGGGATGAACGCGCCGATGAAGACGAGGACGGCGAGCGGCGCGGCGAGGGGCACCCCGAGGGCGAGCAGGATGATCACGGCGAGGATGCCGTCGGCCCCGGCCACGAGGAACGTGCCGCGCGTGTAGCCGGAGAACGTGTACCAGGCGGCGCCGCCGCCGAGGTACCAGGACTCGCGGTGCCGGGCGGGGAGCTGGTTGAGGAACCACTCCCACATCTCCCGCCCGCGCATGAGGAAGAAGACCGTGAGGAACGTCGCGAGCGCGAGGGCCGCGAACACCTGGCCCACCGAGCCGACGCTCGCCCACGCCTGCGACGCGATGGCGCCGCTGTTCTCGGAGATCCAGTCCTGCGCGTCGGTGATCCAGCCCTGGACGTCCTCGTTCGTCACGGTGATGTGCAGGGGGGACCTCTCGAGGGTCTCGAGGATGTCGCCGATGCCCTCGTTGAACTGGGCGCCGAGGTCCTCCCACTGGCCGGCGACGGAGAAGCCGACGTACGTGAGCAGGCCGGCGAACACGGCGACGGCGAGCACCATCGACAGCGGGGTCGCCACCGCGCGGGGGATCCACCGGGAGAGCAGGTTGACGAGCGGCCGCAGCACCGCCGTGAACACGAGCGCGAGGAACACGGCGACGAAGACGAGCTGCACGCGGATCGTCGCGTAGGTGATGAGCCCGACGGCCGCCGCCACGACGATGAGGCGCCACGACCAGCCGGCCGCGGACCGCAGCCAGCGCGGCGCGTCCTCCTCGTGGCCGAGCACGCTCGGGTTCCGCCGCGCCCCCGCGACCTTCTTCGCGGCCGGGGTCGCGCCCGCGAGGCGCCGGGTGGACGCGCGGGGCCGTTCCGGTTCGAGTGCCGGCTCCTCGCGGTCGGCCATGGCGGACCTCCTCCGGCGGACCTCCTGGCGGGACCACCGGACGCCAGTGTGCCCCAGGTCACGGCGTCGCGCGGGTCAGCCGCGCGGCGTCGTCGGCAGGCCGCCGGGCGTCGGCTCGGGAGGGGACCTCGCGGTGTCCTGGCGGGTGTCGCGTCGTGCTATCTTGGCTGCCGCGCTGACGGCCCCGACGGGGGCCGGAGGCGACCACCTGTCCGGGTGGCGGAATGGTAGACGCGCTAGCTTGAGGTGCTAGTGCCCGTTAGGGCGTGGGGGTTCAAGTCCCCCTCCGGACACTCACGGAGCCAGTGAGCATGCGGGCCCCGGACCACGGCGACGCGGTCCGGGGCCTTCGTGGTTCCCGGGGCGGCCCGCAGGACGCGCGGACGCGCGGCGGCGAGGGACGCGTCGACCGCCTCCCGCGACGGCTCGGAGAAGGCCACGTGACCGCGCGCCGGGTGTCTGCGCCCGGGCATAGCGTGACCGGATCCGACGGCACGTCGAACGAGGGGGCAGTGATGGTGGACTACCGGATCGAGCTGGTCATGGTCCCGGTGGCGGACGTGGACCGGTCGCGGGCGTTCTACGGGGACACGCTCGGCTGGCCCGTGGACCACGACGTGCGGGTCGACGAGCACCTGCGCTTCGTCCAGGTCACCCCGCCGGGGTCGGCCTGCTCGATCTCGTTCGGCGAGGGCATCAGCGAGATGGCGCCCGGGTCGCTGCGAGCGCTGCAGGTGGTGGTCGCCTCCGCCGACGACGCGTACGCCGACCTCGTGGCGCGCGGCGTCGACGCGACGCCCGTGCAGGACCTCGACTGGGGCCGCTTCACCTACTTCGCCGACCCGGACGGCAACTCCTGGGCCGTCCAGGAGCTGCCGCGGCGCGGCTGAGACCCGCCCTCACTCCCGGACGACGGCGGCGACCGCGCTGACCTCGATGAGCGCGCCCGGGACGGCGAGCCCGGCCACCCGCGCGGCGAGCACCAGCGGGGGAGCGCCGCCCGTCGCGAGCCGCGGCGCGATCGCGCCGTACGCGGCGGCGATGTCCGCGCCGTCGGCGATGAGCACGGTCCACTGGACGACGTCGGCGAGCGTCGCCCCGGCGGCCGCGAGGGCCACCTCGGCGTTGTCGACGGCGCGGACGGCCTGCGCGGCGACGTCGTCCGAGACGACCCGGCCCGACGCGTCGACGCCGTCCTGGCCGCCGACGTGGATCGTCGTCGCGCCGGGCGGGACGACCGCCACGTGGCTGAACGCGGGGCTGCGGACCAGCCCGTCCGGCTGGATGCGGAGGATCTCCATGCGGCCACCGTCGCACCCGCGTGCGACACGGCCACGGGAGCCGCCGGAGGCGCCCGCCCCGGGACGCGGCGTCAGGACGGCCCGACGACGGGCGTCCACTCCCGCACGGCCGCGACCTCGACGCCGGGCGTGGCCCGGTAGTACGGGTCGCCGGCGAGGACCTCCTCGGCCGTCGCCAGGTCGCCGTTGACGAGGATGAGCGCGCCGGTGTCGTCGGCCCACGGCCCCGCGGCGTGGACGACGCCGCGGGCGTGCAGGTCGGCGACGATCGCGCGGTGCGCGGGCCGGGCGGCGAGGCGCTCGGGCGTGGGGGACAGGGCGAGCTCGATCGCGATCACCCGGCGACCGTAGCGGCCCCGCCGGTCGGGCCGCCGGGCGGGTCACCCGCCGGAACGCCCCCGCGCGGCGGCGCGACGGGCCAGGCTGGGGGCATGGCCACCTCGGACGTCCCGGACCGCGCCGCGCGCGAGCCCGTGACCCTCGCGTTCCTCGGCGGGGCCGGCAGCGTGACCGGCTCCCGGTTCCTCCTGCAGCACGCGGGCCGGCGGGTCCTCGTGGACTGCGGGCTCTACCAGGGCGAGCGGGAGCTGCGGCGCCGCAACTGGGCGCCGTTCCCCGTGCCGCCGTCGGCGATCGACGCCGTCGTGCTCACGCACTGCCACCTCGACCACTGCGGCTACCTGCCCGCCCTCGTCCGCGACGGGTTCGACGGCCCGGTCTGGGCGACGGAGGGGACCGCCGCGCTCGCCGGGATCGTGCTCAAGGACTCCGGCTACCTCAACGAGCGCGACGCCGAGCAGGCGCGGGCGGGCGGCTGGTCGAAGCACGCGGTGCCGCTGCCGCTGTACACCGCCGACGACGCCGTGCGCGCCGCCCGCAGGTTCCGTCCCGTCGCGTTCGGCGAGCCCGTCGCGGTGGCCGACGGCGTGCGGGTGACCGCGTCCCGTGCCGGCCACGTCCTCGGCTCGGCGAGCGTGCTCGTCGAGGTCGGGGGCACGCGCGTGCTGTTCTCCGGCGACCTGGGGCGCACCGCGCACCCCGTGCTGCTCCCGCGCGAGGACCCGCCCGCCGCGCGCACCGTCGTCGTCGAGTCGACCTACGGCGACCGGGAGCACCCGGAGCCGGACGGGCCGCCGCACGAGGCGTTCGCGGACGCGATCCGCCGCACGGCCGCGCGCGGCGGGTCGGTGCTGGTCCCGGCGTTCGCCGTCGACCGGACCGAGCTCGTGCTGCACGCGCTGTCGGACATGGTGGCGGCGGGCCGCATCCCGCACCTGCCCGTCTACGTCGACAGCCCGATGGCGCTGGCCGCCCTCGAGGTGTACCGGCGCCCGTCGCAGCGCCGCGAGATCCGGCCCGACGTCGACCCGGAGCTCGCGCACCTGCCGCTGCTGCGGGCCGCGCGCACCCCCGAGGAGTCGATGGCGCTCAACGCCCCGCACCAGCCGTCGATCGTCATCTCGGCGTCGGGCATGGGCACCGGCGGCCGCGTGGTCCACCACCTGCGCCACATGCTCCCGGACCGCCGCAACACTGTCGTGCTCACCGGCTTCCAGGCGGCGGGCACGCGGGGCCGTGCGCTGCTCGAGGGCGCCCGCGAGGTCAAGATCCACGGCCGCTACGTGCCCGTGGAGGCGGAGGTCGTGGCCGACGAGGAGTTCTCCGTGCACGCCGACGC
>JAAZAC010000266.1 GCA_012514545.1 Actinomycetales bacterium
AGCGCCCGCCGCCGCCCGCGAGAAGAGAGGACGTCATGCCCCAGCTGCGCTCCCGGACCGTCACCCACGGCCGCAACATGGCGGGCGCCCGTGCCCTGCTCCGCGCGGCGGGCGTGGCCGCCGAGGACCTCGGCAAGCCGATCGTCGCCGTCGCGAACTCGTTCACGGAGTTCGTGCCCGGGCACACGCACCTGCAGCCGGTCGGGCGGATCGTCTCCGAGGCGATCGCGGCGGCGGGCGGCGTGCCGCGCGAGTTCAACACGATCGCCGTCGACGACGGCATCGCGATGGGCCACGGCGGGATGCTCTACTCCCTGCCGAGCCGCGACCTCATCGCGGACTCCGTGGAGTACATGGTCAACGCGCACTGCGCGGACGCGCTCGTGTGCATCTCCAACTGCGACAAGATCACGCCGGGCATGCTCATGGCCGCGATGCGGCTGAACATCCCCACGGTCTTCGTGTCCGGCGGGCCCATGGAGTCCGGGCGGGCGACGCTCGTCGACGGCACCGTGCGCACGCTCGACCTCGTCGACGCGATCTCCGAGGCGGTCAACGAGAACGTCTCGGACGAGGACATGCGCCGCATCGAGGAGACCGCCTGCCCCACGTGCGGGTCGTGCTCCGGCATGTTCACCGCCAACTCGATGAACTGCCTCACGGAGGCGATCGGCCTCGCGCTGCCCGGCAACGGGTCCGTCCTGGCGACCCACACCGCCCGGCGCGCGCTCTACGAGCGGGCGGGGGCGCTCGTCGTCGAGCTCACGCACCGCTACTACGACGGCGACGACGAGTCCGTCCTGCCGCGCTCCGTCGCCTCGCGCGCCGCGTTCGAGAACGCGATGTCCCTCGACGTCGCCATGGGCGGCTCGACGAACACGATCCTGCACCTGCTCGCGGTCGCCCACGAGGCGGGCGTGGACTTCGGGCTCGACGAGATCGACGCGGTGTCGCGGCGCGTGCCGTGCCTGGCGAAGGTCGCGCCGAACGTCGCGCACGGCCGCACGTACTACATGGAGGACGTGCACCGCGCGGGCGGCATCCCGGCGATCCTCGGCGAGCTGCACCGCGCCGGGCTGCTGCGCGAGGACGTCCACGCGATCCACGCGCCGTCGCTCGAGGCGTGGCTGAAGGAGTGGGACGTGCGCGGCGGCTCGCCCTCGGCCGAGGCCGTGGAGCTGTTCCACGCGGCGCCCGGCGGCGTGCGCTCGTCGTCGGCGTTCTCCCAGTCGGAGCGCTGGGCCGAGCTCGACGTCGACGCCGAGCACGGCTGCGTCCGCGACGTCGCCCACGCGTACTCCGCCGACGGCGGCCTCGCGGTCCTGCGCGGCAACCTCGCGCCGGACGGGTGCGTCGTGAAGACCGCGGGCGTCGACCCGTCGATCTGGACGTTCTCGGGGCCCGCCGTCGTCTGTGAGTCGCAGGAGGAGGCGGTCGAGAAGATCCTGGCCAAGCAGGTGACGCCCGGCGACGTCGTCGTCATCCGGTACGAGGGTCCGAAGGGCGGGCCGGGCATGCAGGAGATGCTCTACCCGACGTCGTTCCTCAAGGGCCGGGGCCTGGGCAAGGTCTGCGCGCTCGTCACGGACGGGCGGTTCTCCGGCGGCACGTCCGGCCTCTCGATCGGGCACGTCTCGCCCGAGGCGGCGTCCGGCGGCGTCATCGCGCTCGTCGAGGACGGGGACACGGTCACCATCGACATCCCGAACCGGTCCATCCGGCTCGAGGTCGACGACGCCGAGCTCGCCCGCCGCCGCGCCGCGCTCGAGGCCGCCGGCGGGTACCGGCCGCGCTCGCGCGACCGGCAGGTGTCGGCGGCGCTGCGCGCGTACGCGGCGCTCGCGACGTCGGCCGACAGGGGCGCCGTCCGCGACGTCGGGCGGCTCGAGCGCCTTTGACGGCCGCGGGCTCTCCCGCCCGCTCACCCGACCTTCGACGTCGAGTGGAGCGATGTGGCGTCACATCGGTCCGAGTGGAGCGACATGGCGCCACGGTGCTCCACTCGAGGGGTTTCGCCGCCACGGTGCTCCAGTTGAGCGGGCGGGCGCCGGGCCCGTCGCCTCAGGCGGGGCGGCGGGCCACCACGTGGAAGACGTGCCAGTGCTTGGGGCCCGTGTACGACTGCCCGTCGGCGTCCTCCTCGGTCCAGTCGACGACGTCGAGCCCCGCCAGGAGCGCGCGGGCCCCCTCAGCGGTGTGGAAGGTCATCTCCGGGTCGCCGTAGGCGTCGTCGTGCGGGCCGAACAGCTGGCACGCGAGCACCGCGCCCGGGCGCAGCGCGGCCCGGACCGCCGCCCACACCCGCGGGAAGTGCGCGGGCGGGCAGTAGGGGAGCGAGTACGAGGCGTGCACGAGGTCGGCCTCGGGCAGCGCGACGAGGTCGGCGTACGCGAGGTGGTGGACGTGCAGCCGCTCGCGCTGGGTGGCGGGCACGCGCTCGGCGAGCCGGCGCAGGGGCGCGGCCTCGCCGTCGACCGCGTGCACCTCCCAGCCGGCGTCGAGCAGCGCGGAGACCTCGATGCCCTCGCCGCACCCGACGTCGAGCGCCACGCGCGGCTCCCCGTCGTCGGGCAGGGGTCCGACGGCGGCCAGCGCCGCGGCGAGCGACGCCCGCGGCTCCCGGCCGGCCTGCGCGGCGTTGTACTCGTCCCAGCTGATGTCGTGCGGCACGCGCGCCACCGTAGCGGCCCCGCCCGTCGCCTACGGTCGAGGTGCGCGGGAGACACCGCGCCGAGCAGACGTAGGATGAATCATGCGCGGTGAGTACAAGGTCCCCGGAGGCAAGCTCGTCGCTGTCGACCTCGAGGTCGCCGACGGGCGGATCGCCAAGGCCGCGGTGAGCGGCGACTTCTTCCTCGAGCCCGACGACGCCCTCGAGGCGATCGACGCGGCCCTGCTCGGCATGCCCGAGGGGGCGAGCGTGGGCCAGCTGACCGGCGTCGTCGAGAGCGTGCTCGGCGACGACGTCGCGATGGTGGGCTTCAACGCGGAGGCGGTCGCCATCGCCGTGCGGCGCGCGCTCGGGCACGCGACCCGGTGGGAGGACCACACCTTCGAGATCGTGCACGAGGGGCCCGAGAGCCCGGCGATGCACATGGCGCTCGACCAGGTGCTCGCGGAGGCCGTCGGCTCCGGGACCCGGCGGCCCACGCTGCGGATCTGGGAGTGGGGGGCGCCCGCCGTCGTCATCGGGTCGTTCCAGTCGCTGCGCAACGAGGTGGACCCGGAGGGGGCGGAGCGGCACGGCGTCACCGTCGTGCGGCGCATCTCCGGCGGGGGCGCGATGTTCATCGAGCCCGGCAACACCATCACGTACTCGCTCACGGTGCCCGCGTCGCTGGTCGAGGGGCTGACGTTCGAGCGGTCGTACGCGTTCCTCGACGACTGGGTGCTCGGCGCCCTGCGCGAGCTCGGCATCGAGGCGACGTACGTGCCCCTCAACGACATCGCCTCGCCCGCCGGCAAGATCGCGGGGGCGGCGCAGAAGCGGCTGGCGAGCGGCGCCGTCCTGCACCACGTGACGATGGCCTACGACATCGACGCCGACAAGATGCTCGAGGTGCTGCGCATCGGCCGGGAGAAGATGTCCGACAAGGGCACCAAGAGCGCCAACAAG
>JAAZAC010000267.1 GCA_012514545.1 Actinomycetales bacterium
CCGCGCCGTTCGGCCCGACCATGCCGATCTTGGCGCCCGGGTAGAAGCTCATCGAGACGTCGTCGAGGATGATCTTGTCCCCGTGCGCCTTGCGCGCCTTGTACATGGTGTAGATGAACTCGGCCACGGTCCTCCGTCAGCTCCTGGCGGTCTCGGGCGGCGCGGTCGCGCGCCGCGCGCACCGGCCAGCCTACGGCGTCGCGGCGGGCTCCTCGGAGTCGAACGGGCCCGGGACGCCCTCGGGGACCGCCGGCTCGTCCGGGAGGTCGTCCGGGTTCTCGTCGGGGCCGCCGTCCGCCCCGGGGGCCACCACCCACGGGTCCGCCGGCCCGTCCCCCGCGGCCCCGTCGGCCGCCCCGTCCGCGCCGTCCCTGCCGTCCGTCCCGTCGGTCCCCACCGGGCGCTCGCCGTCGGCGACGCCGTGCCGGGTCCGCACGAAGGTCGACCGGCCGCGCGTCATGTCGTGCCCGATCGCGGCCGCCTCGAGGACCAGGCCGACGCGCGGGCCGTTCTCCCCCGTCCACTCCTCGGTGCGCAGCCGCCCGTGGACGACGAGCGGCTGGCCCTTCTGCACCGAGAGGGCCACGTTGAGCGCGGTGTCGCGGAAGGCCTTGACGGTGAGCCACTCCGTGCGGCCCTCGACCCACTCGCCCTTGCCCTTGTCGTAGTAGCGGGGCGCGGTGGCGAGCCGGAAGCTCGTGTAGGGCACGCGCGCGCCGTGGATCTCCCGGGGCGCCGTCGCCGCCCGCCCGACGACCGTCGTCATCATCTCGTTGCTGCTCATGGGTCCTCCTCGCGCGGGCCGGCCGCTCCGGCCCTGCGGGGAGGATGGGCCGCCGTCGGCGGGCGGCCGCGGCGCGCCCCCTCAGTCTGGGGAGGACGCCGCGGGCTCGGGGCGTGTGGATCCCCCGCGGCTCGCGGGCCGCACCACCGGCTCCGTCGCGAGCGCGGCCGCCTCCCGCACGGCGCGGTGGTCCTCGAGGACCGCGACCGTCGGCGCGACGAGGCACCGGTCCACGACCGCCGCGAGCGCCCGGCGCCCCTCCTCCGCCAGCGCCGCCGCCCGGCGTCGGGCCGCCCGGCCCCGCGCGAGGCGCGCCGCCGCCAGCAGCAGCAGCGCCAGCACGGCCGCGCCACCCGTCGCCGCGACGAGCAGCCCCGTCCGCTCGTCGCGCAGCTCGGCCACGAGCCGGCCGAGGTCGCCGTCGACCGACGCGGCCGCGAAGCCCGCGACCACCAGCGCCGCGAGGCCCGCGAGCGCCGCGAGCGCCTTCAGGACCCGCGCCGCGCGCGGCCGGCGGGTCGGCGGCCGCACCGCCGCGAGCGCGTCGTCGGCCGCCGCGGTGAGGTCCGCCGCGTCCGCCACGCGCTCCCGCACCGTCCGCGCCCACAGGCGGGGCAGCCCGCCGACGACGGCGTCCAGCCACGCGCCGCGGACCGATTCCACGCGGTCGGGCTGGGTGGGGCCGAGGCGCACGGCGGGGACCTCCCCGCGGCGCACGGCGCGCTCGAGGGCCGCCGCGCTCTCCGCGACGCCCGCCGCCGCGAGCAGCCCCTCGGCCGCGGCGGTGGCGGGGGCGACGAGGTCCGGCTCGGCCGGCGCGGTCGTCTCGGCGAGGAGGCGCGCGGCGTCGTCGAGCTCGGCCTCGGCGCGCACCTCCGCCAGGCCGCGGCCCGCCACGGCGCGGGCGAGCGCGCCGCGCAGGATCGGGATGCCCTCCCCGGTGCGCGCGGAGACCGCGTACACGCCGACGCCGGTGAGGCCGTCCTCGCGGAGCAGGCGGTCGACGTCGGCGAGCAGGGTCGCCTGCGCGTCGACGGGCACCGTGTCGATCTGGTTGAGGACGACGATCATCGCGCCCTCGTGGCCGGCCAGGGTGCGCAGGTACCGGCTGTGCAGCGCGTCGTCGGCGTACTTCTGCGGGTCGACGACCCACACGAGGAGGTCGACCTGCGGCAGCACCCGGTCCACGACCGCGCGGTGCTCGGGCTCGATCGAGTCGTGGTCGGGCAGGTCGAGCAGCACGAGGCCGCGCAGGTCCGCCTGGCTGTCGCCGTCGAGGGCGCTCTCCCGCTCGATGCGCCGGTCCCGCGCCACGCCGAGCCAGGCGAGCAGCAGGTCGGCGTCGTGCGCCCAGACGCACGCCGTGACCTCCGCGGTGGTGGGTCGGCGCACGCCGACGTCGGCGAACTCGAAGCCCGACAGCGCGTTGAACACGCTGGACTTGCCCGAGCCGGTGCCGCCGGCCAGCGCGACGATCGTGTGGTCCACGCCCAGCTCGAGGCGCTCGCGCACGCCGACGAGGATCGACCGCACCCGCCGGGCCGTGCGCGCGGGGATCTGCCCTCGGGCGCGCACGAGCGCCGCCTCGAGCGCGGCCGCCCGGGCGACGAGCGCCCGCGTCCGCGGGCCCTGGTCCGCCGCCGTCATCGCAGCCCCTTGAGGACGGCGAGCCGCAGGCGCAGGGCGGCCGCGGCGTCGTCGGCGAGCGCCGGGTCGGCGAGGACGGCGCGCGCGGGCGCGGCCGCGGCCCGGGCCTGCGCGGCGGCGCGCTCCCCCAGGTCCGCGCGCAGCCGCTCGACGAGGTCCCGCGCGTCCGTGCCGAGGGCCCGCGCGAGGACGACCTCCGCGGGGGCCAGCCCGGCCGCGGCGAGCGCGGCGAGGGTCCCCGCGCCCTCCGGGCCGAGGCCGCGGAGCAGGCGGGCGACGGCGCGCGCCCGACGCCGGTCCGCGCCGTCGCGCAGGGCCCGCACCGCGACCCCGGCGCCGGCGAGCCAGGCGGCGGCGGACTCAGCGGGGCCCGGCGACCCGTCGTCGGGCGGCGGGGTCGCGCCGTCGGCGGCACCCGTCGCGGCGAGCACCGCCCGGCCCGGGGCGCGGGCGGCCCGGAGCGCGTCGGCGACGGCCTCGTCCCCGTGCCGGCGGGCGTTGCGCAGGAGCGCGGTGACCGTCTCGCGCAGCTCCTCGGCGAGCTCGGCCATCGCCGCGGCGCGTGCGGCCCGGCCACGGCGGGACGTCGGGCGCGCGAGCGGTCCGGACCGGCCGGCCAGCGCCGCCCAGCGCGCGCGCACCGGCCCGCCGGCGACCACCCCGGTCGCCGACTCGACCGCGCGGCGCGCGGGCTCCGCGACGGCCTCGTCCACGACGCGCTCGAGCGCGGCGCGCGCGTCCACCTGCGCCTGCACGGCGTCGGCGAGGCGGCTCACCCACGGCTGGAGGGTGCGCAGCGTGCCGCGCTGCGTGCGCAGGATGACGGAGCGGGCCCGGTCGGCGCCCGCGACGGTGGTGAGCCACCGCCGGATCGGCGCGACGACGTCGTCGGACAGCAGCCCGGAGTGGGGCCCGACGTCGGGCACGAGGAACAGCGGCACGGAGGCCAGGCCGCGCTCCCGCAGGCGGTGCAGCAGGTCGGTGCGCACCTCGGCGAGGGCCTCGTCGGGCACGCGGTTGAGCACCATCGCGATGGAGGTGCCGCGCTCGGCGGCCCGCACGAGCACGTCCCACGGCAGCGCGTCGCCGTACCGGGCGGCCGTGGTGAGGAAGATCCACAGGTCGGCGGCCTCGAGGAGCCGGTGCGCGGTCTCCCGGTTGGACTCCAGGAGGGAGTCGAGGTCCGGCGCGTCGATGACGACGAGGCCGCGCGGGACCGCCGCGTGCTCGACGATCGTGAGGATCTGCGTGAGCGGGTGCGCGTGCAGCAGCTCGGTGTCCGCCGGGTGGTGCACGAGGACGGGCTCCCGCGTCGTCGGGCGGAGCACGCCCGCGGGGCTGACCTCCTCGCCCAGGAGCGTGTTGACGAGCGTCGACTTGCCCGCGCCCGTCGAGCCGGCCACCACGACGACGGCCGGCGCGGACAGCTCGCGCAGCCGCGGCAGCAGGTGGTCGTCGAGCTGGTCGAGCAGCCGGCGGCGCAGCCGCTCGGCCTCGGCGACCCGCGGCACGGGCAGCGGGAGGCGCGTCGCGGCGACGTCGCGGCGCAGGTCCGCGATCGCGTCGAGGAGGGTCGCGTCGGCGACCCGGCCGGCGGTCGCGGCCGCGGCGGGACCGTCCGGCCCGCCCGGCTGCGCGCCCGGCGCCCCGGACGGCTCCCGGGCCGCGCCGACGACGGCGCTCGTACCGGGCCCGGGGGTCATGGTCCAATCCTCGCCCGTGCCGCCTGCCAGGCCAAACACCCGCGCCGGGCCGCCCGCCGGGGGGCCCGACGACCCGCACGGCCGGCCATCGGCCGGGCCCGTCCGACCCGCCTCATCCCCGGCCCCCACCGGCCGGGGCGTGCCCGAGCACGCGCTCGACGACGAAGCGCTGCCGGACGCCGTCGGGCCGCGCGGGGCGGTCCCCGCCGAAGTCGTAGACGCCGAGCATGAGCTGCATCGGGTAGTCCGGCGCCTGCGGCACGACCCGCACGAGGTGCCGGTCCACGTAGAACGCGACCCGGCCCGGCTCCCAGCGCACGCCGTAGGCGTGCGGCTCGCGGACGTCGACGGGCAGGCGCACGGCGGCGAAGTCGTCGGTGAGGGTCGGGTCGCCGAACGGGTGCACGCCCGTCCCGACGGCGGCCGACCCCGGCGCGAGGTCCCGCCCGAACACCTCGGCGACGCAGATCTCCGCGGACCGCTCGGGGGCGTCCTCGACGCCGATCATCCACAGCGCCGCCATGCCGTCGGCGTCGACCTCGATCCGGGCGACCATCTCCACGAGCCCGTGGTGCGGGGTGTACAGGCGCGTCTCGGGCTGCTCCTCGCGCACGACGGCGTCCGGCGAGAACCGGTGCTGGCCGTCCGTCGACCCCACGGGCCCCGAGCGGACGGCCGTCTGCAGCGAGGAGACCCGGGTGACGCCGTCGACCTCCGGGCACCACGGCGGCTGGTCGTCGTCGACGCGCAGCTCGAGCCGGCCGTCGGCGACGCGGTACCGGGCGGCGGCCAGCGCGCGGCTCGACCACTGCGGCAGGTGGTAGGGCAGCCAGCGCTCCGGGCTCAGCGTCGTGCCCGCGAACTCCTCGACGAAGACGGGCTCGTACCCGGCGGTGTCCCAGGTCGCCGGGGGGTCGGCGGGCGCGACGTCGGGCATGGTCCTCCTTCGACGCGGCCCCGGGGACGGCCGCCCACACCATGATCGTGCCCTGTGGCCCGGTGCCGTGTCGCGGGGAGGGCCCGCACGGGGCCGCGACCTGGCACGACGCCGGACCCCGCGCCGGTAGCCTGAGCCCGTCGGCCGCCCGGTCGGCCGCCCGCCCCCGTAGCTCAGTGGATAGAGCGTCGGACTTCTAATCCGTTGGTCGCAGGTTCGAATCCTGCCGGGGGCGCCCTGCCGGTGAACGCCCTGCCTCCGCCGCCGCGCCCCTCAGGCGAGCGGCCAGACGATCCGCACCTGCGGCTCGGCGTCGTCGCCGAGGTACTCCTCCCAGCGCTCGCCGCCGACGTCGAGCGCGCGGTCGCGCAGCCAGACGGAGAGCTCGCGGTAGACGTCGGCCAGGTCCTCGGTGGTGCCCTCGTGGAGGGCGACCGCGGCCAGCCCGCCCGGGCGGTCCGTCACCACGACGCCGTCCGCCAGGTCCCCGGGCGCCAGCCCGTCGACGGGGTAGCCGACGGCGACGTCCACCGGGTCGGCGGACAGCGCGGCCTCGGGCACGACGGGCGCCTCGGGCTCGAGGAGCAGCACGGGCTCGCCGAGCGGCTCACCGGGCACGGGCTCGCCGGCGACGTCGGCCAGCGGGACGACGTCGGGCGGGGGCGGCGACGCGGGGAGCGCGTACCAGGCGAACGGCGGCCCGTCGAGCCGCCCGCCCGCGCGGCCGACCGCCGCGATCACCACCCCGAACGCGCCCGCCGCGAACGTCGCCACGGCGGCGCCCGGCACCGCCCCCGGCACGACCGCGACGCGCCGGGCGCGGACGTCCTCCACCTTCATGGACGCCACAGCCACCCCCTCACCGCTGCTCGTCCCATCCTCCCCGCTCCGGGGCGCGGGCGCAGCGGCCGGCCGGGCGACCCCGGGCCCCGGCGCCCTCAGGCGGTCGCCCCGACCACCCTCCGCACGGCGTCGGCGGGCATGAAGGTGCGCTCGGCGATCTCCTCGACGGTGAGGCCGTCGGCGTGCAGCCGGCGCAGGACGTCGTCCATCGCCTCGGCGACCTCGACGATGAACCCGTCCGGGTCGAGCACCCGGAACACGCGCTGCTGCCACGGCTGCGTGACGACGTCGTGCACGAACGGCACCCCGCGCGCGCGGAAGCGCTCGACCATCGCGTCGACGTCGTCGGTCTCGAGGTAGACCTCGACGTTCTGGTCCCCGTCGCGGTACTCCCGCACGCCGTCGTGGATGACGCCGCGGGCGTGCTGCCGGTCCCACAGCGCCAGCCCGCTCGCGAAGCTCACGTTGACGCCCCCGAGGTCGCTCGTCACCTCCTGGTCCAGCAGCGAGGAGTAGAACTCCTTCGACGCGGCGACGTCCGACACGAGGAGGACGAACGAGGTCAGGCGGGCGGCGGGCACGGGAACCTCCTTCGGGGTGTGGGCGGCAGCCTCCCAGCGGCCACCGACACGCGGCGCCGACGGCGCCTGCCCACCGATGCGCCCGGCCTCACCCGCGACCGTGGAAATTCGCGTGCATCTGTCCGGCTTCGTTTGCTTGGCTGGGGACACCGCGGTGATGAGGACCTGGCCAGTCCTTGACAGCCGAGTCCCTTCACACAGCAGGAGCCCACCCATGCACCCGCAGTCGTGGTACGACGCCCTCGTGCGCGAGCACGAGCGCGCCACCGACCTGCGCGCGCGTGAGCACGAGCTCACGCTGCGCCGTCGCGAGCGTTCGCTCGCCACCGGGCCCGTCCGGCTCGTCGCGCCTCGGCGCGGCCCCGGGCGGCGCTCGCCGCGGACCCGCGCCGCTGTCGCCTGAGGCAGCGGCGCGGGCCGCGGCCCGCAGTCCGCCCTCCCCACGCCGCCCTCCCCACGCCGCCCTCCCCACGCCGCCCTCCCCCCGACGCCTCCCGCGCCGTCGCCTCTGCCACGATGGGCACCATGCCCCCCGCACCGGACGGCCGCCGCTGATGGGTCGGCACGCCACGCCGCCCGCGCGGCCCCCGCGGCCCGATCGCGCCGCGCCCCGGGGCCGACGCCTCCTGGCCCGGCTCGTCCTCGCCGCCACCGCGTTCGTCGCCACGACGCTCGCCGTCTCCTGGGCCGGCAACCCCTGGTCGACGGCGGCCCTCGTCGGCCTGGCGGCCGCCGTCGTCGTGCTCGTCGCCGCCTGGCTCGCCGGCACGATGCCGGCGCCGCCCCGCACGGCGCCGCGCCCGCAGGACGCGGGCGACGACCCCGTACAGTGACGCCGTGAGCTCCACCGCGCCGCCGAACGACCGGATCGTCTGGGTCGACTGCGAGATGACCGGCCTCGACCCGGTCGCCGACGCCCTCATCGAGGTCGCGGCCGTGGTCACCGACTCCGAGCTGAACGTCCTCGGCGAGGGCGTCGACGTCGTCATCACCCCGCCCGCCGAGGCGCTCGAGCAGATGGTGCCGTTCGTCCGGGAGATGCACACGACGTCCGGCCTGCTCGAGGCCCTGCCCGGCGGCACGACGCTCGAGGAGGCCCAGCGGATCGTCCTCGACTACGTGCGCGCGTGGGTGCCCGAGCCGGGCAAGGCGCCGCTCGCGGGCAACTCGGTGGCGACGGACAAGACCTTCCTCGACCGGGACATGCCCGAGCTCGTCGGGCACCTGCACTACCGGATGATCGACGTCTCCTCGCTCAAGGAGCTCGCCCGCCGCTGGTACCCGCGGATCTACTTCGCCTCGCCCGAGAAGACGGGCGGCCACCGGGCGCTCGCCGACATCCTCGAGAGCATCGACGAGCTGCGCTACTACCGCGCCGCGATGCTCGTGCCGCCGCCCGGGCCGGACTCCGCGACCGCGCGGCAGGTCGCCGCGGAGATCCTCGCGACGTCCGTGCGCCGGGGGCGGGGGGCTCCGCAGGAGGCGCCCGCGGGGCCCGCGCAGGAGGCCGCGCAGGCAGACGTGCCCGACGCCGGGTCCCGGCCCGCGCAGGAGGCCGTCACCGAGTGATGCGGGGAGCGATGGGGTGGCTGACGGGACTCGAACCCGCGACCCCCTGGACCACAACCAGGTGCTCTACCTACTGAGCTACAGCCACCGCGACCCGCGTGCGGGCCGACGAGGAGTCTAGCGGGTCGCGCAGCGTGCTCGTGCCGCGTGCCCCGCGGGCGGGACGGCCCGGAACGGCCCGGCTAGGCGACCGCGCGCGCGGCGATCGCGTCGGCGAAGCGCTCGAGCGCGCCGTCGGCGAGCGCGGTGAAGAGCGAGGGCTCGACCAGCTCGAGCTCCATGAGGACCGGCTCGCCGGCGTCGTCGCTCACGACGTCGACCCGCGCGTACAGGGGCGGGTCCGGGACGAGGTCGACGCCGTCGGCGGACACGGCGAAGAACCGGTGGGCGGCGCGGAGCACCTCGGCGGAGAACGCGACCTCCTGCTCGGAGGCCTCGAGCGGGCTCATCCGCTCCTCGCGGTAGATGCCGTCCACCCCGACGTCCGGGCCGTCGAGCATGGCGCCCTTGAGCACGGAGTGCGAGTACTCGCCCGCCACGAACACGTGGGCGCGCTCGCCGACCGTGTCGACCGAGCTCACGTAGCGCTGCACCATGACGGTCCGCTCCGCGGCGAGCAGCCGGCGGGCGTGCGTGATCGCCAGGCCGCGCGAGTGGGCGTCCATCGCGGTGTAGCGGCCGGTGTCGACGGACCCCGCGGAGACCGCGGGCTTGATGACGAAGTCGCCGCTCGCGGGGAACCGCGTGTGCAGCGCGCGCGACGTGAAGCCGCGCGACGGCTCGAGCCACTGCGTCGGCACGATGCGCACGCCCACCGACTCGAGGTCGCGCAGGTAGTGCTTGTCGGTGTTCCACTGCAGCACCGGGAGGGGGTTGGCGAGCGTCGTCAGGGCGTCGACGTGCGCGGCCCAGTGCAGGAACTCGGCGCGCCGGGCCGCGTAGTCCCACGTGGACCGCACGACGACGAGCGCGTAGGACGCCCAGTCGACGGCCGGGTCGTCCCAGACGGCGGGCTCCGCCTGGAGGCCGCGGGCGGCCAGCGCGCCGATCAGCGGGGCGTCGTCCTCGTGCAGGTCGGGCAGGGCGGAGCAGGTGGCCAGGGCGATGCGCGTCACGCGTCCACCCTAGAGCGGCGCGCGGCGCCGGACGACGGACCGGAGCCCTCCCCTCTCCGGGGTGAACTGCGCCCGCTCGCCGTGAATGGGAGCGCGCCCGCCCTGTGCCGCGACGGCCGAAGTGCGGTTGGATCACCGGTGTGGCGTGCGCCCCCTGCGCGCCACCAGCACGGAAGGGCCGATCGACGATGATCGAAGCGCTGGGCCGCGACCACGACGGCACGCCCTCCGGGATGCGCCTGCGCGAGGAGGCCGACCGATCCGTCGTCGTGGCGTTCGGGGAGCTGGACCTGGCCGTGCGGCAGAACGTGGCCCCGCTGTGCCAGCGGGTCGCCGAGCGCGCGCTGCCGGTCGTCATCGACGCGACGGACGTGACGTTCGTCGACTCCGCCGGGATGTCCGTGCTCGTGCGGCTCGCCCGCGACGCCGAGGCCGGCGGGTACCCCGTGGTGCTCGAGCACGCGCCGTGGATGCTCAAGGAGCTGCTGACGATCACGGGCGTCGACAGGCTCCTGCCGTTCGCCCCGGGCGAGGAGGTGCCCGAGCACCCCACGAGCCCGCCCGAGGAGCACGAGCACTGACCCGGCGCCGCGGCGGTGGCGCCGGCCGGGACGCCCCCGGGCACGACGAAGGCCCCAGCCGGCGACGCGGCGGGGGCCTCGGTGGTGCGCCATCAGGGACTCGAACCCCGAACCCGCTGATTAAGAGTCAGCTGCTCTGCCAATTGAGCTAATGGCGCGCGGTGCACGAGGGTACCACCGGCGGGCCGCGCACACGAAAACGACCGTGACCTGCGGCGTCGGGCCGCTCCGGGCCGACCGGGAGGCCCGCGGGCGGCGGCTCAGCGCTCCTCGGCGCCCTCGTCGGCCGTGGGCTCCCACCACGCGACGTCCGGCAGCCCCTCGTCCTCGAGGATCTCCGGGGAG
>JAAZAC010000268.1 GCA_012514545.1 Actinomycetales bacterium
ACGACGCCGTGCCGCGCGCGCCGCAGCGGCAGCCGCACCTCGGTCTCGGGGTGGGCGCGCAGGTTGCGCAGCCACTGCGCCGACTCGTGCGTGGTGCACCAGACGTCGCCGTCGATCACGGCGTAGTTGACGGGCACGAGCATCCGGCGGCCGCTCTTCCGGCCCACGTGGACCAGCAGCATGATCGTGCCGGTGATCGGCGGCAGGCAGCTCGGCAGGGCGCCGAACGTCCAGCGGTACATGCGGATCATGTGCGGGTTGAGCCGACGGAACGTCGGCTTCAGCGCCTCGAACTGGCTGCTCACGCGGGCCTCCCCTGCCTCCCGACGCATCGTGGCATCGCGGGGGCGGTCCGCGCGGGCGGTTCGTGCGCCGGTTCAGCGGCCCTCCGGCCGCGCCTTCTGCGGGTACGGGGTCTCGCCGCGCGCGAGCCTGGCGACGAGGTCGGCGATGCGCCGCGCCCGGGTCTCGGGCCGCTTGGCCTGCGTGACCCGGTAGTAGAGCGCGAACCGGTTGCTCTTCGTCAGGACGTCGAACCACGCCAGCGCGTCGGGGTTCGCGGCGATCGCGGCGAGGAGGTCCTCGGGCATCTCCGCGGTGGCCTGGCTGCCGTAGGCCGCGTCCCAGCGCCCGTCGGCCTTGGCGCGCTCGACCTCCGCGCGGCCGGCGTCGGTCATCCGGCCCTCGGCCTCGAGGCGGGCGACGATGCCGACGTTGCGCGCGGACCACGGGGACCGCGGACGGCGGGGCGTCCAGCGCTGCAGCGTCGTGTCCTCGTCGCGCCGGAGTGCCTGGCCGTCGATCCAGCCGAAGCAGAGCGCCTCGTCGAGGGCCTCCTCGCGGCTCGGTGCGGGGACGCGACCGGCCTTCTTGCGCTGCACCAGCCAGACCCCGCGCGAGGTCGCGTGGTGCTCGGCGAGCCACGCGCGCCAGGCGGCGGCGTCGGGCACGTGCAGGACCGGCAGGTCGGTCGGCTCGGGGCTCGGGGCGGCGGGTGCGGCGTCGGCCATGCCCCATGCTCACCCGGGCGGCCGACACGCGGCCAGGTCGTGTGCGAGGGTCGGACGGCCGGGTCGGGACCCGGCGCTCGGCCGGCAGGGCGGGCCGACGACGGGACGGAGGGACGATGCGCGCGTTCTGCTCGTGGAGCGGCGGGAAGGACGCGGCGCTCGCGCTGCACCGGGCGCGGGAGGCCGGCGTCGTCGTCGAGCACCTGGTGACGACGATGGTCGAGGACGGCACGCGCAGCCGCTCGCACGGCCTGCGGGCCGACGTGCTGCGCGCGCAGGCGGCCGCCGTCGAGGTGCCGATCACGCTCGTCCCGACGAGCTGGGCGGACTACGAGGCGCGCTTCACGGCCGCGGTGGCGGAGCTGCGCGCGGCGGGCCTGACGGCGGGCGTGTTCGGCGACATCGACCTCGACGAGCACCGCGCGTGGGTCGAGGGGGTGTGCGCGCCGCTCGGCGTGACCGCGCTCGAGCCGCTGTGGCAGCGGCCGCGGGCCGAGCTGCTCGCGGAGCTGTTCGCCGCCGGGTTCCGCGCGCACGTCGTCGCGGTGCGCGCCGACCTCGCCGACCGCCTGCCGCCGGACCTGCTCGGCCGCCCGCTGGACGACGACCTCGTGGCGCGCCTCGCCGCGGCGGGCGCGGACCCGTCGGGCGAGCTCGGGGAGTACCACACGGTCGTCGCGGCCGGGCCGGTGCTGGCCGCCCCGCTGCCGCTGCGGTTCGGCCGGGTCGTCGAGCGCGGCGGGTACCGGGTGGTCGACGTCGAGGTCTGACCGGCCGACCGACGTCGCCGGTCAGCCCGGTCGGCCCCCGCTCAGCCGCGCCAGGACACCCACGAGCCGTGCGGGTGCGACCAGCCGCGCACGGCCGCGGGCAGCTCGGCGCCGTCGCGCCACGTGCGCGCCCCGAGCACCGTGTCGGGGGCCGCGGCCTCGCCGAGCCAGTCGGTCGGCTCCACGTCCGGCAGGCCGGGCGCGCACCCCGGCGGCTCGGCGGTCAGCCAGGAGACCGGGCGGCCGCCCGCGGCGAGCGCCGCGAGGGTCTCGCCCACCTCGGCGCGACGCGGCGGGTCGACGTACGTGAGCGCCCACGACGAGAAGACGACGAGGTGGCACCGCCCACCCGCCCGCGCGTCGGCGTCGCGGACCGCGTCGGCGGCGACCGCACCCAGGTCGGCGACCATGTCGCCGCGCACGAGGCGCGGCGGGTCCGCACGCAGGGCGGCGACGGCCGCGCGGAACCGGTCCAGGCGCTCGGGCTGGTCGGGCCACAGGCAGGCCTCGAGCCAGCGCAGCTCGCGGTCGTCGTCGTGCCGCACGGGGTCGAGGTCGAGCCCCACGCGCCCGACGACGCGCGGCAGCCGGAGGCCCTCGACGGAGCCGCCGCGCAGCTCGCCGTGGCAGCGGACGGGCGACGCGGGGTCGCCGAGCACCGCGGCCCCCGGCGCGCCCGCGGCGCCGACCTCGACGCGGTAGCGGTCGAGGCCGAGGAGGAGCCCGGCGCTCGTGCCCATCTCGACGAGCGCGACCGGCACGTCCGGGACGTCCGCGGCGGCGGACGCCACGAGCGCGGCGAGGTGCACGGCGCGGTTCGCCTCGTTGGTCTGCGTCTGCCGGGTGGCGAGCACCTCGCGCAGGGCGTCGGCGTGCGCGAGGGCGGCGGCGCGCACGTCCGGCCAGGGGTCGCCGTCGGGCACGGGCGCCCCGGTGACGCTCGGGTACCAGCGGGCGGCGCGCAGGTCGGGGTGGGAGAGCACGAGGTCGTGCAGCGCGGCCAGGAGCAGCACCGGCCGGCGCTGGCCCGGCTGCGCCGCGAGGAGGAGCCCCGCGACGTCGTCGTCGCCCGCGGCGCCGCGGCAGATCGCGGCGTACAGGGTCAGGTCCGAGAAGCTCTCGGCGAAGCGCGCGAAGGACTCCCGCGCCTCGGCCACCGTCATCGCGTCCACCCGCCGACGGTAGCCAGCGCGGGCCGCGCGACGACACGCCCGTCCGCCCGACGGCGCCCCGCGCGCCCGACGGCGGCCCCGCGCGCCCGACGGCGCCCGCCCCCGAGGTTCCTCACCGCCGTCGGGAACAAAACTTGAGCCTGATGCGCTCAACTCTGTGGACGGCGCCCGAGGGCGCCGCCGGAGATGTGTCCAGGCACGGTCGAGCAGTGGAAGGAGTGAGGAGCATGGCACGAGACCTGGTGACGTGGGATCCGTTCGCCGAGCTGGAGGACGTCCGGCAGACGATGGACCGCATCGTCCGCTCGGCCTTCGGTGACCTCCGGCTGCCCGACCCGGCCCGCGTGACGAGCTGGGTCCCGGCGGTCGACATCGAGGAGACGGACGAGGCGTTCGTCGTCGAGGCCGAGGTGCCGGGCGCGCGCCGTGACGACGTCACGGTGGACCTGCGCGGCAACGAGCTGACGATCCGCGGCGAGGTCACCGAGCGCGAGCGCACCGGCGTCGTGCGCCGTCGTGCCCGCCGGACGGGCCGGTTCGAGTACCGGGTGACCCTGCCGGCCGACGTCGACGGCGACCGCGTCACGGCGACGCTGCGCGACGGCGTCCTGCACCTGGAGGTGCCGAAGGTCGCCGCGGTCCAGCCCCGCCGGATCGAGATCACGGCCGGCTGACGCCGGTTCCCAGGCCAACCGGGTGGCCGCCGGCGGCCGGTCGCGGCCGTCGGCGGCCCCCTCCGCGCGCCGATCTTGAGCCCCCTCGGCTCAATCCTGATTTGCGCAACCCGCCGCCGCTCCGCAGACTTGAGCGCGGCAGACTCAATCACCCGCCATCAGTCAACGAAAGGCACCGCTCATGGCACGAGCCGTCGGCATCGACCTCGGCACCACCAACTCCTGCGTCGCCGTCCTCGAGGGTGGCGAGCCCACCGTCATCGCGAACGCGGAGGGCCAGCGGACCACGCCGTCGGTCGTGGCCTTCTCGAAGACCGGCGAGGTGCTCGTCGGCGAGATCGCCAAGCGTCAGGCGGTGACCAACGTCGACCGGACGATCACCTCGGTCAAGCGCCACATGGGCACCGACTGGACGAAGGAGATCGACGACAAGACGTACACCCCGCAGGAGATCTCCGCCCGCATCCTCGGCAAGCTCAAGCGCGACGCGGAGGAGTACCTCGGCGAGCCCGTCACGGACGCCGTCATCACCGTCCCCGCGTACTTCAACGACGCCCAGCGCCAGGCCACCAAGGACGCCGGGCAGATCGCGGGCCTCAACGTGCTGCGCATCATCAACGAGCCGACGGCGGCCGCGCTCGCCTACGGCCTCGACAAGGGCAAGGAGGACGAGCTCATCCTCGTCTTCGACCTCGGCGGCGGCACCTTCGACGTGTCCCTCCTCGAGGTCGGCAAGGACGACGACGGCTTCTCCACCATCCAGGTGCGCGCCACCTCGGGCGACAACCACCTCGGCGGCGACGACTGGGACGCCCGGATCGTCGACCACCTCATCGCCGAGGTGAAGAACACCTCCGGCGTCGACCTCTCGAAGGACCGGATCGCCCTCCAGCGCCTCCGCGAGGCCGCCGAGCAGGCGAAGAAGGAGCTCTCGTCGGCCACGTCGACGACGATCTCCATGCAGTACCTCTCGATGAGCGAGAACGGCCCCATCCACCTCGACACGCGCCTCACCCGCGCGCAGTTCGAGCAGATGACCGCCGACCTCCTCGAGCGGACCAAGGCGCCGTTCCACGCCGTCATCCGCGACGCCGGCATCCAGCTGAGCGACATCGACCACGTCGTCCTCGTCGGCGGCTCCACCCGCATGCCGGCGGTCGCCGACGTCATCCGCGAGCTCACCGGCGGCAAGGAGCCCAACAAGGGCGTCAACCCGGACGAGGTCGTCGCCGTCGGCGCCGCGCTGCAGGCCGGCGTCATCAAGGGCGAGCGCAAGGACGTCCTGCTCATCGACGTCACGCCCCTGTCCCTCGGCATCGAGACCAAGGGCGGCGTGATGACGCGGCTCATCGAGCGCAACACGGCCATCCCGACCAAGCGGAGCGAGATCTTCTCCACCGCCGAGGACAACCAGCCGTCCGTGCTCATCCAGGTCTTCCAGGGCGAGCGCGAGTTCGCGCGCGACAACAAG